>JACPQO010000030.1 GCA_016190405.1 Chloroflexota bacterium
CCGGTCATCGGCTACCTGGACGACCTGCTGGTGGTAATTCTGGGGCTGTGGCTGTTCCTGCGGCTCTGCCCGCGGGAGCTGTTCCAGCAGCATATGGAGCGACTGGCGGCGGAGGCGGAAGGGGAGAAGGGCGGCCGGGAAGGAGAGGAGGGAACACCCCCTGCGGGTTGAAACCCGCAGCTTGAGAGGTAGCCACTGACAGGAGAGAGCAGCCCGTGCTATCATCGTGCCGCTCTTCAGTAAGGAGGTGATGGCCCTGGCCGAACAATTCGACTTCGAGGCGGCGCTGAACGACTTCCGTCGCGGCTGGAGCCAGGCGGTGTCCGCGAGGTCGCCCATCGTGGGCGGGCGGCTGTTCCACAAGACGATCAACTGCCAGTTGGCCGGAGGCGGGTCGTTCGCCATCACGTTCTCGCCGCAAGGGGCGGAGATGCGAAGCGGCGCCGACCCCTCGGCCCACGCCACGCTGACCCTGGCGGAAGAGGACTGGCGGAGCGTCCTCGGTGGCGTGTACAGCCTGTGGAGCGTGCAACTGGCCGGGCGCCAGCGGCCGCTCCTGGAAGAAGACGCCCTGCTGCGGCAACTGGGGCTGATCATGCAGAGCTTCGCGCTGCGGAAGTGACGGCGCGCAACCGCCGTATGAGGATGGAAGCCTGAAGGATTCCGCTACATTCGGATAGAGGTGACGGAGGTCGGCCATGGCCGGCGCCACTGAGACGTACGCCAACTGGGTGCACGAGCTGAAGTTCGAGGACCTGCCGGAGGGCGCGGTCCGGAACGCCAAGGAGCAGCTCCTGGGCATTCTGGGGGCTGCCTACGCCGGCGCCGCCACCGAGGCGGGACAGGCGATCATCGCCGCCGTGCGGGAATGGGGCGACCGTGAGGAATCAAGCGTGGTGGCCGGGAACTACCGGACCAGCATGCGCTCGGCGGCGCTGGTGAACTCGGTGTCGGCGCAGGTGCTGGAGTACGAGGACTGGGGGGGGGGGGTGCACGCCGGCGCCACGGTGGTGCCGGTGGCCCTGGCGGCAGCCGAGGCGGTGGGGGCCGGCGGAAGACAGCTGCTGACGGCCCAAGTCGCCGGGAACGAGATCGCCACGCGGGTGGGCTTCGCCACGCTGGGCGGCCGCGGCGGCGGCAACCAGCACGCGGTGCACCAGGTGGAGGTGCCGCTGGTAGCCGGCAAGCTGCTAGGCCTGAGCCCCAGGCAGCTCATGGACGCCGTGGGCGGGTCCTGCACCCAGGCCCAGTTCCCGGTGGTGGCCGGCTGGACGAGCCACGCCAAAGGATACCTGACGGGGATGCCGGCCTACACGGGGATCGCGGCGGCGCAGATCGCGGCGCACGGGTTCACAGGGAACCGGGAGATCGTGGAGCACCCCAAGGGGTACTGCTTCGAGACCCAGGGGTTGCTCTACCCGGAGCAGCTGACGCGCGGCCTGGGCGAGAAGTGGCACACGCAGGACTCCTTCACCAGCAAGCCGTACCCCATGTGCGGCTTCACCATGGCCCCCACGGACTGCATCCTGGACCTGGTGCGGCAGCACGACATCCGGCCGGAAGACGTCGAGGAGGTGGTGATCGAGTGCCCCATCACGTTCCTCATCACGGGAACCATGTGGTCGGCCGTCCCGGACATGTACCAGCGCATCCGGGACCCCCAGGCCAGCGGCTGGAGCTGGATCCCGCTACTGTTCGACGGTTACTACCCGATCGCGGCGGCGATCGTGGACCGGGAGGTGACGCCGCGGCAGTTCCGGCCGGAGCGCATCTTCGACCAGCAGATCCAGGGCCTTCTAGACAAGATCAGGTTCGTGCACGACCCGGAGCTGGACCTGGCTCTGATCGCGGGACGGGGCTTTGGGGCGAGGGTGACCATCCGGACGCGCCCGGGCGCCGTCCACGAGGCGTCGGTCACGGAGCACCGCGGCGGTCCCGGCAACCCGATAAGCGGGGCGGAGAAGTTCCAGACCGCGACGCGGGACATCGTATCTCCGGCACGCCAGGAGGAGATCATCGCCGCCGTGCGCGGCCTGGACAAGATGAAGGACGTGCGGGAGCTGGGGGAGGTGCTGCGGGCGGCGGAGTAGGCGGAAGCGCCGGGCGCACACTCACCCTACCCTCTGTGAGCGAGGGAGAGGGCAGTGGCTGCTGCTGGGAAGCGGGTTCTCGACGGGTCTTAGAGGCCGCCGCGGCTGCTGCCGCCGCCGGGGCCGAGGCCGCCGCGCAGCCTGGGGTCAGAGATGTCGCGGAAGGCGTCGCCGAGCATGTTGAAGCCCAGGACCACCAGGCTGAGGGCGAGGCCGGGGAAGAAGGCCGGCCACCAGTCGCCGCTGAGGGCTGATTCCTGGTTTTTCCCCGTGAGGTCGGCGCCCCAGGAGGGGGTGGGCTGTTTCACGCCCACGCCCAGGAAGCTGATAGCCGCCTCGGCCAGGATAGCCAGGGGAAGGGTGATGCTGGCCAGGATAACGACCAGGGCGGCGACGTTGGGCAGGATGTGTCGCACCATAATGCGGGAGTCGCTGGCGCCCAGGGCGCGGGCGGCCTCGATGTAAACATTCTCTTTGATGGAGAGAACGGCGCCACGCACGACACGCGCCGTACCGACGGTGACGGCGATACCGATGCCGATGGAGATGATGAAGATGTCCAGGAAGAAGGGCACACCCAGGAAACTACCCTGGGGCACCGGCGTATGGTCCCTGAGAAAGATGCGAAAGGCGGAGTCCTCGTTGCCGATGACAGTGATGATGGCCAGCAGCATGACCACCTGTGGGAAGGCCAGAAGCACGTCGATGGAGCGCTGTATGATGCTATCCACCGTGCGGCCGAAGTAACCGGAGATGACCCCCAGCGTGGTGCCGGCGGTGACGCCGAAAGTCACGGAGACCAGGCCGATTAACAGGGAGATGCGGGCCCCGAAGATGGTGCGGCTGAGGACATCGCGGCCCAGGCGGTCCGTGCCGAAGGGGTGTTCCAGCGACGGTGAGGAGAGAAGGGCATTCCTGTCGATGGCCTGGGGATCGTAGGGGGCGATGACGTTGGCGAAGATGCCGCAGGCGAACAGTAGGACGACGACCAAGACCCCGAAGACCCCCAGGGGGTGCTGTCGGGCCAGGTTGAATACCCTACGCCGGGTGGAGAGCGGCTCTACGGCCTGCTCTTGGAGCTCCAGGGTGACGGCGGCTTCCTGAGCCATGTCAAGCTCTATGCGTAGCGTATCCGCGGATCGAGCCAGGCGTAAGCGACATCCACGAACAGGTTAGCGAACACGTAAACGGCGGCGAAGATGAGGACCAGGCTCTGGACGACGAAGAGGTCCCGGCGCAGGATCGCCTCCAGGATGTACTTGCCGACACCGTTCAGGTTGAACAAGGACTCGACGATGACGGAACCGCCGATGAGGGCGCCGACCTGAAGTCCGATCACGGTGACCACAGGGATGAGGGCGTTCTTGAGGGCGTGCCTGAAGATGACCGTGCGCTCCCGCAGCCCCTTGGACCAGGCCGTGCGGATGTAGTCGTTGCGGAGCACCTCCAGCATGGAGGAACGGGTAAGGCGCATGATGCCGGCGGCGCTGAACACGGCCAGGACCAGAGATGGGAACACGAACTGCTGGAGGTTCACCCAGGGGTCGTCGAAAAAGGGCACATAGCCGACGCCGAACTGGGGGGGCGTCCAGTCGAACCAGCGGACGCCGAAGGTAATGATCAGTATCCCCAGATAGAACCCAGGCACCGACAACCAGAGGACGCTGGTGACACGGGCTATCCAGTCGATGGCCGTGCCCGGGCGCACCGCCGAGACGATGCCCGGCGGTATCCCCAGGATGATGGAGAAGATGCTGGTCATGATGAGAAGCTCACCGGTGATGGGGAGGCGGCGGTCCAGTTCCTTGGTGACGGCGACCTTGGTGAAGAAGGAGTGGCCCAGGTCGCCCTTGAAGGTATCGGCGATCCAGTTGCCGTACTGCTCGTACCAGGGCTGGTCCAGGCCGAACTCGTGGCGCAGGCCTTCCACCACCTCCGGGGTGCAGCTGAGGCCGCAGGTGACGATGGCGGCGTCGCCGGGGATGACGCGAAAGGTGAAGAAGGTGAGAAGGCTGACGCCCAGCATGATGGGGACGACCAGGAGGAGGCGGCGGATAATGTAGTCGCGCATAGACTAGCCAGCCCCCGCAGACGCTAGAAAGACAGCATTCACCTTAGCCCTTATCGATCCAGATATCGGCGCCGAACGGCCCAGCGTCGGGCGTCGGCGTGGCCTCAGGATCGCTGAAGTCGAGACCGAAGTGGACGTAGTTCCAGCGGGCGGAGTAGCCGTAGCCGCCGGTCAGGCTTATCTGAGGGCCGTGCTCGGCCAGGATCTTGCGCTGGACGGTGGTGATGATCTCCATGCGCTTGACCTCGTCGAACTCCTGGCTTTGAGCGTTGATGAGCTCGTCGATCTCCTTGTTGGAGTAGTTGTTCCAGTTGCCGGAGCCGCTGACGCCCTTGGAATGATAGAAGCTCAGGGGACGGTCGGGCTCGTCGTAAGGGAGGTTGGGGAAGAAGATCATCTGGAAGTTGCCGGAAAACAGGTCCGCGAGAAAAGCGCCCTGTTCAACCTCGTTGAGGTCGATGTTGATGCCGGCGCGGCGCAGCTGGTCCTTGATGAGGACAGCCGTGTCGCTGACGATGGCGGGGCCGGTAAGCTTAATGAGCTTCATCTTGGCGCTGATGCCATCTGGGTAGCCAGCCTCGGCCAGGATGGCCTTGGCCTTGTCAGGGTTGTACGTGAAGAAGGAGCGTAGCTCGTCCTGGGGCAGAGCCCACTTGGTCTGGCCCCACTGGATGGGGCCGTTGTAATTCCCTTCCCCATTCTGGAGGACGGAGATGATCTCGTCGCGGTCCAGGGCCAGGTCAAGCGCCTCCCGAACCCGGATGTCGTCGAACGGCGGTTTCATCTTGAGGTGGATAACCGGATAGAAGAGAGATGGGTTTTTGTTGACGACAAGTTGATCGTTCTTCTGGAGGTCTTCGGCGTCACGCTTGGTGAGGACGGCGCCGTTGACGTCGTGCTGGCCGGAGCGAAAGGCCGCCAGGAGAGATGAGTTGTCCGTGATGACAATGTAGGTGAGGCTGTCCAGCCAGGGACGGGGCTTGAGGAAGTAGTCGGGGTGCCTCAAGAGTTCGATGCGCTCGGCGCCGTTGAAGTCGCCCAGTATGAACGGCCCGCTGCCGAAGGCGACCTGGCTGAGGCTGTTGTACTTCTCGATCACCTTCTTGGGGACGATGGCCCAGGTGGGATTGGCCATCTCGCGAATGGCGGCTACGAAGGGGGTCTTCATCACGAACTTGAACGTGTACGGGTCGGGTGTCTCGTAGTGGTCGATGCGGTTGGGAAAGCGCTTGTCGGGGGCGGTAAGGGCGGTGCCGCGGCGCACGAAGCTGGCCTCGCAGTCCTCGGAGGTGATCTCCTCGCCGGCGGCCGGGCCGACGGGCTGCGCCTTGACGCCGCGCCGTAGCGTGAAGATGAACTCCAGGTGCTCGGGGTCCGGCTGCTCGAAGGTTTCGGCCAGGTTGTTGGTCACGACCTGCTCGCGTCCGGGGGCCCAGGAGTAGAGATAGCTGTAGAGCAGGGGAGCCACGCCGAGGCCGAAGATGTCGATGTGAGGATCTAGGCCGGTTACGGCGACGCCAGCGCCCCACGTGAGGTTGCCGCCGGCGCGGGGAGTGCCGGCGCCGACAGGACTGCCGCCGGTGGTGGCGGGGCCCGACGTACCTTCATCGTCGCCGCCCGAGCCACAACCGACCAAGGCAGCGGCGGTCGCCCCGAGAGCGGTGGCGGCGCCAGCGCCCAGGAGGGCCCTCCTGCTGATCCGTCTGCGGTTGAGCCGCTTCCAGTAGTTGGACTCCTCCATACCGGTCTCCCTCTGGCGAACCCTTGCGTGAACGTTACATTTCCAGCATACGGTACGTCCCTTATAGCCACTAGCGATGCCTTTTGTCAACGGCTGCGCCGCCGAATGCGGCAGTTCTAGCGTCCGCTAAGGTAGGGGGAATGGCTCAGGCGCCGACGGCGGGGTGGACCAGAACGACCGGCGCCAGGCCTTCGATAACCTCGTCGGCGACGCTGCCCAGAGCCCAGTGACCGCCGGCGAACCGGCTGCGGGAGGCCATCACCACCAAGTCGGGCTGCAACTGCTCGACGGTCTGCACCAGAACCTGAGCAGGAAAGCCGCGCTCCACCACGGCGGCCTCCACCACGTCCGGGTGGCGGTTCTTCACGCGATTGAGGTAGGACTTGGCGCGCTTCGCGAGCTGCCTGTCAACATCCGGGGGGTACGTCTCCGGCAGGCCGAGCTCGAACGGGGGCAGGACCGGCGGCACTACGCGCACGAGAGTGATGCGGGAGCCGGCGGCGCGGGCGATCTGGCTGGCCACCGGCATGGCGGCCTCGGATTCACTGCTACCGTCCAAGGGCACCAGGATGGAGCGCAGGCTGACCTCTTGGGGAGGCCAGCGTTCCGGGCCGCGGGGGCCGACGATGAGGACAGGTACCGTGGAGCCCCGCAGAACCTTATCGGCGACACTGCCGCGTCGCCGCTGGGTCACACCGCGGCGGCCGTGGCTGGCCATCGCCAGCAGATCGGCGTCCATCTCGCTCACCGCCAGCATGATCTCGTAGGCCGGGTGTCCGGCCCGCACCTCGGTGGACACCAGCAGCCCCTGGCGTTGCAGGGCCTGGGCGATGTTGTGCAGATAGGCGCGGAAGTAGCGGACGCCGTGGTCACGGAGGACCCTGGCGTGGACGGGGCCGACGGTCTCCACCTCCTCCGGGAGCGTCTCCCATACCGAAAACAGGATCAGCTCGCAGCGGGCGGCTTCAGCCAGAGAGCGAGCCAGGGGGAGCGCGGTCTCGGAAAGAGGGGACCCGTCCAGAGCGACCAGTATCCGTCGCATTTCATCCGCCTCCCTAAGCGGCGTGTTGGCCCAGGTCCTGCGGCCGCACCAGCAGCAGTGGCCGCACGCCGTCGGCCAGCACCTTGCCGGTCACGCTGCCGAAGATAAGGGTACGAAGGCCGGTATGCCCGTGCGTGGCCATAGCGATGAGGTCGACGGGGTGGCTGCGGGCGTATTCGATGATCCTGTCGCCGGCGCCGTCGCCAACGTCAACCGCTACTTGCACCTGGATGCCGCGCTCGCGGAGGGGCTGCGCTTTCTCCTCCAGGTACTCCGTCATCTCGCGCTCGCGCCGTTCGATGGCCTGGGCCTTGGTCTCAACGTAGCGGGGCGCGGTGATTACGGGGGTGTAGAGCGCGCCCACCCCCCTGGACACGACGGGTGGCTGCACCTCCAGCGGAGCCTCGGGCGTGGCGGCAGGGAGCTCGCCGGCCATGAACAGAGTCACGCTGGCGCCGCTGCCGGCGGCCAGCTCCGTCACCGCGGGAAGGATAACCTCCGAATACTGAGAGCCGTCCAGGGTAACCAGGATGTTCCGAAACATTGCCCCGTCCCTCCTTCCACTTACAGTGTACCGGCGGGCGGCCGCCGCCACGTAGGTACGTCCGTCCCCAGGCAGAAGGGCCATTCGGCACGTTGGGGCGAGATGACCTATGCTATAATCAAATCGGGAGAGAACGGGAAAACACGCCGGCGCCCGCAGATGGTGCAGGCCTCGATGACCTCTGTAAAAGGAGGCGGGCAGCCCCAAGCAGCGGTGGTTACTGTTGAGCGGGCGCCGGCGCGTTATGTGGGATGGCGCGGGCAAGGTGCTGAAGCCGCGCTTTTTTGTTGCCCGCAGGCGTAAGGAGGCTCCATGATCGAACGGATCCTGGCTCCGCTGGACGGCTCCGAACTGGCCGAGACCGTACTCCCGTACGTCGAACACCTGGCGGTGCGGACCGGCGCCGATGTGCGGCTGCTGAGGGTGGCCCGCACGGAGGCCGAGAGGGCGGCAGCGAACGCCTATCTTCAGGCCAAGCGCCAGGAGCTCCGGCAACGGGCCGTGGAGGCTTCTGTGGCGGTGGCGCCGGACGGGGAGGCGGAGACGATCCTGGCCGAGGCGGACAACTGGGACGTGAGCCTAATCGCCATGAGCACCCACGGCCAGTCCGGGGTGTTACGCTGGGTGTTCGGCAGCGTGGCCGACAAGGTTCTGCACGGGAGCTCGCGCCCGCTGTTGGTGGTGCGCTCGCGCCCGGCCAGAGAGCGGCCGGCGGAGGTGAAGATCGAGCGCATCCTGGTGCCCCTGGACGGCTCGGAACTGTCGCTGACCGTGCTGCCCTACGTGGAAGACATAGCCAAAGCATTGGGGGCCAGCCTGGTGCTGTTCAACGCCGTGATCCCGCTGGACATCTATCCGGGCGCGGAGGTAGCGCCGACGCGCGTAGGAAGCCTCATCGACGACCTGCTGGCCCAGGCGCAATCGTTCCTGACGGCGGTCGAGAAGGAGTGCGCCGGACGGGGGGTCAAGGCGCGCAGCGTCGCCACCATCGGCTTCCCGGTCGATGAGACGGTGCGGGTGGCGACGGAGGTGGGGGCCGGGCTCATCGCCCTGGCCACCCACGGGCGCTCAGGGGTGAACCGCTGGATAATGGGCAGCGTGGCGGACGGGGTGGTACGCCGGAGCGCGCTGCCCTGCCTGCTGCTGCGACCGGAGGGGCTGGCGGCAGAGGAGTGACGATGGGCTCCTTCCGGCTGGGACGCATCGCCGGGATCGACATCCTGGTCCACTGGAGCTGGTTCGCCATCTTCTTCCTGCTCACCTGGTGGCTGGCGGCGGGCTTCTTCGCCGACGTGTACGAGGACTGGAGCGCCAGCGAGCGCTGGGGCTCGGCGGTAGTGGCAGCCCTCCTGTTCTTCGGCTCGGTGCTCCTGCACGAGCTTTCGCACTCGCTGGTAGCCAAACGGCTGGGGCTGCCGGTAAAGAGCATCACGCTGTTCATATTCGGCGGGGTGTCGGCCCTGGGGGCAGAGCCGAGCAACGCCAGGCAGGAGTTCCGGGTAGCCATCGTTGGCCCCCTGACGAGCTTCCTGCTGGCAGGGGTCTTCGGCGCTCTTCTGGTCGTGGCCTGGGCCGCCGACAGGCTGGATTCCCCGCCGGGGGCCATCGCGGAGTACCTGGCGTTCATCAACCTGGCCGTGGGCGTATTCAACATGCTGCCGGGCTACCCCCTGGACGGCGGGCGGGTGCTGCGGGCCAGCCTATGGGCCCGTAGCGGCAACCTGCTGTCGGCGACGAAGATAGCCGCCGGCGCCGGCACGTTCATCGCCTTCGGGCTGATCGCAGCGGGGGTGCTTTCCATCCTGGCCGGCTCCTTCATCGGCGGCGCCTGGTTCATCGTCATCGGCTGGTTCCTGCGCAACGTATCGGAGGCGTCGTACCAGCAGCTGCTGTTCCGCAGCTCGCTGGAAGGGACCAGAGTGAGCGAGGTCATCAACCGCAGCTTCCACGCGGCGCCGCCGGACATCTCGCTGAGCCAGCTGGTCAACGAATACATGCTGGCCTGGAGCCAGCGCTGCGTCCCCATCGTGGCCGGCGAAGAGCTGCTGGGGCTGGTGACGATGGGCGATCTGAAGCGGGTGGCTCAAGAGGAGTGGGCGACGACCAGCACGTTCCGGGCCATGACACCCCTGGAGAAGCTCCACGTAGCCAGGCCGCAGGACGACCTGACCCAGGCGCTGGACGCCATGGCGTCCCACGACGTGCACCAGCTGCCGGTGCTGGAAGGGCGCCTGTTCCTGGGCTTCGTGACCCGCGCCGATGTTCTGAAGCTGATCCAGATCCGCAGCGAGCTAGGCGGCAAGCCCAGCAGCGTCCAGGGGTCCTGAGCCACCGCCCTAGCAGGCGGCAACGGGCTGCAACAGACCGCGGAGCTCCTCGGTCAGGGCCTTCAGGCTAATGCCCTTCAAGAGGCACCTATCGACGCCGGCCTGGAGGTAGTCGCGCTCCTCCCCGGCCAGCAGGTACGAGGTGAAGACGACGAGGCGCGAGCCCGGGCTGGCGCGGGCGATGCGCCGGTACATAGGGGCGCTGTGAGCACCCATCCCCTTGAGGTCGACGAGGATGATGTCCGGTTCCCAGAACCAGGCCAGCTCCGTGCCCAACAGCGCGTCGCCGGTGTGCGCCACGACGCGGAACGGCGGGTAGGAGTTCAGCCGTCGGGCCAGCAGGCCCCGGACTCCGCTGTGTTCATCGATTATGAGGATAGTGATTTCCGGCATGCCGCCCCTCTTCATCATCAAACGTAGCGCCCTCAAGAATGGATCGGACAGGGCATAGCGGCCCCTACAGAAGGGGCCGAGTGTCCCGTCAGGAGAGGGCCAGGCCGGGTGGGTTATAATCTCCCTAGAATGACACGAAAAGTGCGGCCCTTGGGGAGCTTTTCCCTGAGCCTGAACACTCTGCGCTGGATCGCCATCATCGTTCCCGTGACGTTCGGGGTCGGCATCGGGGTGTTCGAGGACCAGGTGCTGGAACCGATGATGGCGGAGCACTGGGCGCACATCCTGGTAACCGCCGTCATCGGGCTGGCTGCCCTGGCATTTTCCACGTTCATCTTCACCTTGCTGGGCCGGACGTACCGGCAGTTGAAGGAGCACGAGAAGCAACTGGAGCGCCAGGCCGTAGAGCTACAGTCGGCCACGCAAGCCACCCAGAAGCGAGCCGAGGAATGGAAGTCGCTGTTCGAGCTGGGGCGGGAGGTGACCGCCTCGCCGGACCTGGAGGCGCTGCTCCACTCCATCGTGTCCAGGGCCAAGAGCCTGCTGAACACGGACATCGCGGCCCTCATGCTGCTCACGCCGGACGGGGAGCACGCCAACATGGCGGCCCAGGCGGGGCTCCGTACGCCGGCCATGCAGCAACTGCGGCTGCCGGCGGCGCACGGGATACAAGGGCTGGTGCTGGAGACCGGGGGACCGGTCATCGTGGAGGACTACCAGAGTGACGACAGGCTGCGCAGCCGGCCGGCTCGCTTGGTAGCGGCAGAGGGGTTGGTTTCGCTGGTTTCGGTGCCCTTCTCCGGGAAGGGCAGGCCGCTGGGTACGCTGACGGTGGGCAACCGCCAGCCCACGCGGTTCGACCAGCGACACGCCGAGCTGCTGGAGGCCTTCGCTAGCTGGGCCGCGGTGGCCGCCGAGACCAGCCACTTGTACGAGAAGGTGGAGAGCCTGGCCCGCCTGGAGGAACGCGAGCGCATCGGCATGGACCTGCACGACGGCGTGATCCAGTCGATCTACGCGGTGGGGCTGAACCTGGAGGACTGCGCCGAGAGGGTCGAGCAAGCGCCGGAGGACGTACGCAAGGGACTGGAGAGGGCGATAGACGACCTGAGCCGGGTGATCAAGGACATCCGCAGCTACATTTTCGACCTGCGGCCGCAGGTGTCACAGGTGACCGACCTGCCGCAGGCGGTCAGCGAGCTGGTGCGGGATGTCCGCGTCAACACGCTGATGGATGTCGAACTTGCCATTGAGGGGAAACTGGATGGGCTGCTGGACCAGGACCAGGCGCTGGCCCTGTTCCACATCGCACAGGAGGCGCTGAACAACGTCAGCCGGCACTCCCAGGCCTCGTCCGTGCGGGTGCGGCTGGCAGCGGACGAGGACCGGGTCGTCCTGGAGGTGCAGGACAACGGCGTGGGCTTCGACGTGAAGGAGAGCGCCGGCACCGGCAAGCAGGGGATGCGCAACATCAATGACCGGGCCCGCAGCCTGGGGGCGGCCCTGACGGTTGCCAGCCAGCGCGGGCTCGGCACGCGAGTGGCGGTGGAACTGCCGATGGCCAGGGTGAAAGGCTAGGGATATGCCCGAAGATAAGATCACGATACTGATCGTGGACGACCATGAGGTGGTGCGGATGGGGCTGCGCACGCTGCTGGAGCGGCGGCCCGGCTTCCTGGTCGTGGGCGAAGCGGGAACGGTAGCGGAATCGATAGCGTCCGCCCGTCAATCGCAGCCCGACGTGGTGGTGATGGACATCCGGCTGCCGGACGGCAGCGGGGTGGAGGCCTGCCGCGAGATCCGGGACGAGCGGCCGCAGACGAAGGTGATCATGCTGACCTCCTACGCCGACGAAGAGGCGCTGTACGGCTCCATCATGGCCGGGGCTTCGGGGTACCTGCTGAAGCAGACGCGGGGACAGTCGCTGGCGGAGGCGATCGACCGCGTGGCGCGGGGCGAATCGCTGCTGGACCCGGCCGTGACCGATAAGGTGCTGGAGCGGATGCGTCAGCTGGCGCGGGGGGAGTCGGACGAGCTGGCGGCGCTATCGCCGCAGGAGCGCAAGATCCTGGCGCTGATAGCGGAAGGGAAGACCAACAAGGAGATCGCGCAAGCGGTGTTTCTGAGCGATAAGACGGTGAAGAACTACGTCTCCAGCATCCTGAGCAAGCTGAACTTGAGGCGCCGTGCCGAGGCGGCGGCCTTCATCGCCGAGCGGCGGGGCAGGCAGCTCCGCCAGGACTGATCGTCCCCGGGTCGGAAGCCCGGAAGGGCAGCCTCCAGACACCCGCTAAGCCATCCGCCAGCCCATGCCCTTCGCGGGCTCCCTACGTGACCGCTTTCGTGTCAGGCCAGGCGCTCAGGCAGCCTTGACGACCGAGAACGGCTCGCCCAGGATGCCGGCCGTTAAGACACGAGCCTCTTCCGCCTGGTTGAGGATATAGCCGCACTGGACGCAGGAGATGTAGTAGCCGTAGATGTCGGACTCCTGGCGGAGATCGCCCCGGCAGCGCGGGCACTGCTTGAGCCAGTAACGCACGGTCCTCTCCGTTCCAGCCTTTTAGACGTCTAAGCCCGCCACCTCTCAACCTTCCAGGGCAAGGGTAATGGCATAGCCAGGCCGGGATGAGAAGGCGTTCGGCACTAGGTGCGGGGGCCTTTCGGCCCATTGTGAGGGGGCCGAGAGGGCTAGCTGAAGGTGAGAAACTTGGGCTCGATGAAGGCCCTCAGGATATCTGGCCGCGAGATGACGCCCACCAGCCGCCCGTTCTCGGTCACAGGAACGCGGAGAGGCGCCGCCTATCCTATTTGTTAGCCGCTCAGCCGGTCAATGACGCGTTCCAGCTTCTCGCGGGCGATCCGGGAGACCTCGTCCAGGCCCGAGGCGCCGGAGAGCCGGGCCATCACCAGCGGGTCCAGGATCGACACGACGGAGCCGCCGTCCTCCTGTCGCACGGTGACGTTGCAGGGCAGCAGCAGCCCGGCCTCGATATCGTCCTGGAGGGCGGCGAAGGCCAGCGGGGGGTTACAGGCGCCCAGGATGACGTAGGGCTGAAAGTCGGCGCCGATCTTCTCCCGCAACGTCTGGCGGACATCGATCTCCGTGAGGATACCGAAGCCCTCTTCCTTGAGGGCGCCTCTTACGGCCGCGATAGCCGGCTCCAGGGGCAGGTCAAGGGCGATGGACAGGCCGTAGGGCAACTCTTTCATCGTGACCACCTCCAACCAAGGAGATGGTAAGGCCAGAGAAGCGGCCAGGCTAGGGGCCGAACGGCCCATCTCGGCGGGCCACCAAGGACATCGAGTTTGACAAGAGGCAGCGAATGTGAAATTAATAACAGGGCTACCCAACAGATTGGAGGTCGCACGTGAGTGAGGTCAGATTCGACGGCAGGGTCGCCATCGTGACAGGCGCAGGCGGGGGCCTGGGCAGAGCGCACGCGCTGCTCCTAGCGTCCCGCGGCGCCAAGGTGGTGGTGAACGACCTGGGCGGCGCCAGGGACGGCACCGGCGCCGGCACGGCGATGGCGGACCAGGTGGTGAACGAGATCGTGGGCGGCGGCGGCGAGGCCGCTCCCGACTACCACGGGGTGGACACGGCCGAGGGCGGCGAGGCCATCGTGAAGACGGCGCTGGACGCCTACGGAAAGTTGGACATCCTCATAAATAACGCCGGCATCCTGCGCGACCGCGCATACCACAACCTGACCGTGGAGGACTGGGACCGGGTGCTGGCGGTGCACTTGAAGGGCGCGTACTGCGTGACGCAGCCCGCCTTCCGGGTGATGCGCCAGAACGCGTACGGGCGGATTGTGTTCACGACCTCGGCGGCGGGGCTGTACGGCAACTTCGGGCAAACCAACTACGGCGCGGCGAAGATGGCGCTGGTGGGGATGATGAACACCTTGAAGCTCGAGGGGCAGAAGTACAACATCCTCGCCAACACCATCGCGCCCCTGGCCGCCTCGCGGTTGACCGCGGACATATTTCCCCCGCCAATCCTGGAGAAGTTGAAGCCGGAGCTCGTATCGCCGATGGTGGCATACCTATGCTCGGAGGAGTGCCAGGAGTCAGGCAGCATCTTGGCCGCCGGCGCCGGCTACTTCAGCCGCGCGGCGATGGTAGAAGGCAAGGGCGTCCTCCTCGAGCACGATGGCCCGATCAGCATCGAGCAGGTGCGGGACAACCTGGCGCGGATTAGGGACATGAGCGGAGCGGAGGAGTTCGCCAGCACCACCGCGGAGGGCATGGCGCGGGTCTTCTCGCAGCTCCAGAGAGGAGCGCCGACCCAATGACGCAGCGAGCCGCCCTCAGCCCCGATGTGGTGGGGTTGAAACTGCCGCCCACCGCCTTCGAGTACGAAGAGCGGGACGTGATGCTGTACGCCATCGGCGTGGGCGCCACGGAACTGGATTTCGTGTACGAGCGCAACCTGAAGGCGCTGCCCACCTTCGCTGTGATCCCGGCCTTTCCGGCCCTGATGGGACTGACCGGCTCCGTGGAGATCAACCCGGTGATGATCCTGCACGGCGAGCAGGGCTTCCGGATACACAAGACGATCCCGGTCAAGGGGAAGCTGACGACCTCGGGCAAGGTGACCGGCGTCTACGACAAGGGGAAGGGCGCCCTGGTGACGATAGAGACGGAGACCCGCGACGAGCAGGGCGACCTGCTGTTTGTGAACACGTCCGGCATCTTCGTGCGGGGCGCCGGCGGGTTCGGCGGCGACCGCGGGCCCGAGGCGGGCAATCTGCCGCCGGAGCGGGCCCCGGACAAGGTCGTGGAGATGACGACACTGCCCATCCAGGGGATCATCTACCGGCTATCCGGCGACCGGAACCCGCTGCACGTGGACCCGGCCTTCGCCCAGATGGCGGGCTACGACCGGCCCATCCTGCACGGCCTGTGCAGCTTCGGGCACGTGGGGCGGGCGGTGCTGGCCGAGTACTGCGGCAACGATCCCGGGCGGTTTGTCGGGATGTCGGTGCGCTTCTCGGGGGTTGTCTTCCCGGGCGACACCATCACCACGGAGATGTGGGATGAAGCCAACGGACGGCTCGTGCTCCAGGCCAAGACGCAGGCCGGGCGGGTGGTGATCAGCAACGCGGCGGCGGTGCTGTAGGGGCGGCGACGGTTGGGACATAGGCCAAAGGCCCACCGGATGAGCTCGACTGCGGATTGATGGTCATCAGCAACGCAATCCGTTCGAGTAGCTAACGCTACATCGACAGGGTCCCGAAAGACTCATCGCGCGGCTCGCAGCGGCGGCGATCGCTTCAAATCTGAGATTGCCGCGTCGCTTCGCTCCTCGCAATGACAGATCGAGTTTTTCATCGCCCTGTTAATTGTCATGGAACCCCGCCGACCGAAGTTGGCGGCTCCGACAAAGGGAGCAGCGCACTTGAGTGCGCGGGGTGTGAATTCTGTAGGCCGGTTGAAAAACGGTGCCCCACCATTCATGGTGGGGTGTTGATATCCAAAATGCATGAATCGGCGAGGGGTCGTCCCTTCCCCCTCGGTTGCAACGCCCCGCCGCAAGGGCTAGCATAGATTGATGGGGCCACGAACCTCCCCCGTCTCACAGGGCGGCACCAGTCCGTCGTCTAGAACCCATCCCGGCCGGATGCGCCAGCGACTCGAACCCAGCCCCAGGAACGCGCCAGAGGAGGAGTGATGCGCATCGTCGTGGGGGCCGACCACCGCGGCTACGCCCTCAAGCAGACCATCGCCGAGCACCTGCGCTCGTGCGGGCACGAGGTGCTGAACGTGGGCACGAACGGCGAGGAGCCGGTGGACTACCCGGACTACGCGCTGGCCGTGGGCCAGGCGATCCTGAACGGCGAAGCGGAACGGGGGATCCTGGTCTGCGGCAGCGGCGTGGGCGGGGCTATCGCCGCCAACAAGCTGCCGGGCATCCGCGCCGGCCTCTGCCACGACACATATTCGGCGCACCAGGGCGTCGAACACGACGACATGAACCTGCTCTGCCTCGGGTCCAGAGTCATCGGCACGGAGCTGGCTCTGGAGCTGGCGCGGGCCTTCTTAGACGCGAAATTCAGCGGCGAGGAGCGCTATCTTCGCCGGTTGGCCAAGGTCAAGGAGTTAGAGCAGGGACCGTGACGCCGCCTAGCGGCAGACGTTCGGGGTAGGAAAGGAGTGGGGCTATGGCCAATCCCTTGCGTGAGCTGAGGCGCCTGGGCCAGAGCGTCTGGTACGACAACCTGAACCGGGAGCTGATCGTCACAAGCAGGCTGCGGCGGATGGTGGAGGAGGACGGGGTGTCCGGCGGCACGTCTAACCCTTCAATCTTCGAGAAGGCGCTCAGCGGCGGGGACGTGTACGACGACCACCTCAGAGAGCTGGTGGGCCAGGACAGGGACACGGCCGGGATCTACGACGGCCTGACAGTCAACGACGTGCAGCAGTCCGCCGACGTGTTCCGGGCGACATACGAAGAGACGCAGGGCGCCGACGGCCTGGCGTCCTTGGAGGTCTCGCCGCTGCTGGCATATGACACGCGGGCGAGCATCAGGGAGGCG
>JACPQO010000188.1 GCA_016190405.1 Chloroflexota bacterium
CCTTCCCGCTCGTCCTGAGGCCTGTCCTGAGCGCAGTCGAAGGGCTCTCGAAGGACGAGCGGAGCGATGACCCCCCCTCATGCTTCGACAGGCTCAGCACGAGCGGGTAGAGGCCCCGCGACGATCAAGACAAACCTGCGAGCGGCGGATTTTCAACCTTCGTGGTGCTGGTGGCAACCCGCATGGCTAATTCCGAGGGTCGGCCTTTAGCCCGACATACTGCCGACGAGCCCTTGAGCGGCGACACATCACAGACAGTCGGCATCATCGGTGGCGGCGTCACGGGCCTCGTCGCCGCCTACCGCCTGCTCCAGCGCGGGCACCGCGTACGGCTGTTCGAGGCGGGCCCCTCCCTGGGCGGCCTGGTCCGCACCTTCGAGGTGGGGGGCGAGCCCATCGAGTGCTTCTACCACCACCTCCTGACCACCGATGCGGCCGCTGTCCGCCTCATCGAGGAGCTGGGGCTGGGCGACCGCCTGACCTGGCGCCCCTCCCGCGTGGGCGTCTTCTATGGCGGGCGCATCTACCCCTTCGTGACCCCCCTGGACCTCCTGCGCTTCACCCCCGTGGGCCTCCTCGACCGCCTGCGCCTGGGGCTGATGGCCCTCCACCTCCGCCGTCAGCGACACGGCTCCCGCTACGAGGGCGTCACTGCCGGCGAGTGGGTGCGCCGCTTCGCCGGACAGCACAACCTGGACGTCGTCTGGGGGCCGCTGCTGCGCGGCAAGTTCGGCGACGCCGCCGACCGGCTGGTCATGACCTGGCTCTGGAACAAGGTCCACCTCCGCTTCTCGTCCCGCCGGGGCCTCCGGCAGCGAGAGTTCCTGGGCTATCTCCTGGGCTCCTTCGGCGCCTGGATCGACGCCATCGTGCAGCGCATTCGCGACCTGGGCGGCGAGATAACGACGGGGTGCCGCGTGCAGCGCATCGTCACCGACGGCGGCCGCCTCGGCCTCGCGCTTCCGCAACAGGCAGACGGGCCTCCTGAGCAGGGCGCTGACCACGGGCAGACCGTTTACTTCGACGCCATCATCGCCACCGTGGCCGGAAAGGTCTTCCGGCGCATCGCTCCGCCTTTGCCCGAGCCGTACGCCGCCAAGCTGGAGGCCGTCCCTTACCAGGACGCGCTGTGCCTTCTGCTGGCCCTCAGGCAGCCCCTGTCGGACATGTACTGGCTTAACATCAACGACCGCTCTATCCCCTTCCTGGCCGCCGTCGAGCACACCAACCTCATCGAGGCCGAGCGCTACGGCGGCCTGCACCTGGTCTACTTCTCCAACTACCTGGCGAAAGCGTCGCGCCTCCTGCGCATGAGCGTCGATGAAGTCTGCGACCTCTACGTGCCCCACATCAAGCGCATCAACCCCGCCTTCGACGAGAGCTGGATCGCCGGCCGCTGGCTGTTCCACGGCCCCGACGCCCAGCCGGTGTTCACCGTGGACGCCGGCGCCCGCATCCCGGAACACCGTAGCCCCGTTCCCGGCCTCTACCTGGCCAACATGAGCCAGATCTACCCCCAGGACCGCGGCCAGAACTACTCCGTCCTCCTGGGCGAGCACATCGCTGAGCTGGTGGCCACCGACCTGGCCCGCCAGCGCGTGGCGCAGTACCAGGTCTAGGATGCCGAGGGATGCCACCTCCGAGACGTGCCTGACTTCGTTGCTCCGAAATGCCGCAGCCGTCACGACAGGCTTCCCGCTCGTCCTGAGGCTCTCGAAGGATGAGCGGAGAAGGCGGCCGCGCATGGCATTTTTCGTCTGCATGCTGCTCTGCTCAGACGGCTCGTTGTCGCTCCGCTCGTGGTACGAGTACCTCACCACGAGCGGAAAGCCGCCTCCTTCGGCTGCCTTCGCCCCTTCCCGCTCGTCCTGAGGCTCTCGTAGGATGAGCGGAGCGATGACCCCCGCTCATGCCGGTAGCACTGGCTACGGCGAGGCGCGCGCCGTCCCCTGCGGCATGCGGTAGATGGTCACGGCCTCGTTTTGGAACACGGGCTCCATGAACTCCCCGAACTTGGCCAGGCCGCCCTCACCGTACGTACCGCGCTCCAGCCGGCCCACGTAGACGTACTGGACATCGTACTTCTCCAGCAGCGAGGTCGCCAGGCCGACATCAGTCGTTGTGTAGATCGTCGCCACGTCGTTGACTCGGCCGGCGTACGGCATCGCCGGACCCTGGAAGCAGCGCTTCCCGCGCCACTGGGCCTCGTGGCAGGGCCAGCCGATCACCGTCGGCAACCCCGTCCGCGAGGACACCCTGGCCACATCTTTGAAGTCGCCATCGGGGTCGGCGGCCTCGAGGATCACCGGCGTGCCGGTCACGTTCTGGTCCAGCCAGGTCATCGCCTCGTACTCCAAGGGGTCGTCCCGCTGCACGAAGGCCAGACCGTCGAGGGCCTGCGGGTTGCGGAAGCCGCCGCTGCGATCGAAGATGACGGACACAGGATAGACCAGGGCGGCGCCCAGAATGACGACGCTGACGCCCAGCCAGGCCAGGCGCCCCCACGCGACCCGCCACGGCCAGGGGAACCGCCAGTCGCTCGTTAGCCGGTACGCACCGAAGGCGCCGACCACGCTCAGGATGATCCAGGTCTGGTGCCAGAACCGGAACACGGTGTTGGCCCGCCAGCCCAGGAGGTCGTTCACGAAGAACAGCTCCGCGCCCAGCAGCATCAGAAAGGCGAACCCCGCCAGGTAGAAGGAGAATAGCTGGCTCGAGTCCTCCTCGTCGGGGCGCCGGCGCATCTCGCGCAGGAAGCATGAGGTCACAGCCGTTACCGACGCGGCCAGGATGCCGATGGTGATCAGGTTCGCGCCCCGCGCCGATAGCTCGTCGGCGACGGCTCCCGGCCCGTCGCCGAAGGCGATGACCGCCACCCACAGCCCCACAGGCGCCGCCCAGGCCAGGACCGCCAGCGCCAGCAGCGGGGGCTTCACCAACGCCCGCCAGCGCCCCCGCACGTACGCCGCGACGAAGGAGAGCGCGAGCCACATGAGGGGCCCCCAGAACAGCAGGAAGTGCAGCGGCCGCGTGACCCGCGACTCAGGCGGCACGGCGCTGGCAACGTCCATGCGCGTCACGTCCAGCCCTCCGGCGCCCGCCTCCAGGTGAAGGTAGTAAGGCAGATAGAAGATGAACGCGGCGACCAGCACGGGCGCCGCGAAGCCGGCGCTATCCACCAGGGCGCGCAGGGGCCGGCCGCCGCAGCGCAGCCAGTTGGTCACGATGGCGGCGCCGATGGTCATAGTGACCGCCAGGGGGAGCGTCCAGGCGTCGATGAAGGCGATGCCGCCTACCAGCAGGGCCAGCAGAAGGAAACGCCCGGGATGGCGCAGCGGCCACTCGATGTCGAGCGCGTCCGTGTCCCCGACCGCTCCCTCACTCCGTGTCCCGGCGATGGTCTGGAAGGCCGCGGCGAAGAGGGCGATGAGGAACGGCATGGCCAGAACGTGGGCGTGCAGGTCCCCGAAGTGGAGGCTGAAGAACGGGAACTCCTGGATGTCCCAGGCAGAGCCCATCCGGGTGGCCCACCACCACCAGTACCAGCGGGTGGGGTACCACTCCGCGCAGTCGCCGGGGGCGGCGGCGCAGTCGTAGGGGCCATCCAGGCCGTAGACGCCCACCAGCCCGTAGAACCCGCGCGAGCCGACCCCGTGCCGGGCCATCAGCTCGAACACGCCCTCCAGGTTGCTCACGATGAGCATCAATCCGGCCGCGGCCAGCCCGAACAGCAGAGCCCTGGGCCACAGCGCCGGCCCTCTGGCCGCCTGCGGGGACGACGTGCTCCGGCCGGCTGCGATCAGGTTGTACACCAGCCCGAACGCCGCCACCGAGGCCAGCGCGGCCATCAGCGAGAGGCCCAGGTTGAAGCTGACGCTGGCGCCCACCGCCACCAGCTTGGACAGGGCGGCGACCATCACATAGCCGAAGTAGTAGTAGCTGATAGAGTGGCCGGCCAGCCAGGGGTCGGGCGGAGGAAACGACTCGCTGCGGCTTATCGAGTTCAGGAAGGCCAGCTCGAAGGGCTTCTCGCCGGAGTTGATCTCGGGCACGAAGGAGCGCAGAAACAGGGCGCCGGCCAGAACGGCCAGGAACATCACCTCCACGAAGGCGATGTACCGCCAGCCGGAGCGCAGATAGCCGGCCATCTCCTGGCGGTGGCGCCCGGCGACGAACAGCGAGAGGCCGGCGATGGCGGCCAACAGCAAAAGCACCGAGCCGCGACTGTTGGGGAATAGGCCCACGATCGCTCCCGTCCACAGCCCGTAGCCCAGGAGCAGCAGCCCCACGACCTTGGAGAAGGCGAAGCCCCTGTCCGGCAGCCGCCGGAAAAAGGAGAACGCCAGGGGGAAGGCCACCAGGCCAACGGCCTCGATGCCCGCCCACCACTGGAGGAACTCCGTCATTCCGCCCAGAAGCTTAACCGCCGCCTGACTCGGAGGGCCAGGCGATCGTCAGCTCCGCGGGCCTCTTCGGGTGTCCGGCGCCCGGTTAATATGCGGTTAATGATGGAACGGGAGCACCTGCGCCGTCTTGGTCGGTCGCAACCGGACACGCTATAATGAAGCTCCACGGCTCTCACTGAGCCCCTTCGCACAGATGCAGCCTCAACTAGCCAGCCAGGTAGACCAGGGGCCACTGCGGGCAGGCGCGGCCATTATGCGCCGCCTGCCGCTGACGGCGACGTTCGTCAAGTTCCTCATCGTGGGCGGCATAGCGTACCTGATCAACCAGTTCATGCTCTTCCTGTTCTACGACTCGCCGGCCTTCTGGTTCCTGCCCGCCAAGGACACGGGAGTCGACTTGGGCCTGTTCACCCACCCCGATATACGGCTCCTCATCTCCTCGGCGGCGGCGGTGGAAGTGGCGATCGCATTTCAGTTCGTGGCGCACGAGCGCTGGACATTTCGGGACCGAGAGCACACGGGCTGGGCCCCCTTCCGCTTTGTGAAGTTCAACGTGACCGCCGCCCTCAGCCCCATCATCGTCGTCGTCACCGTGAACACCCTCACTCCCATCTTCGGACTCAGCCCCTATATCTCCAACACCATCGGCATACTCATAGGGTTCATGTGGAATTGGACCTGGAACACGCTGGTCATCTGGCCCCAGCAGCGGAGAGCTGAAGGCTAGGCCGCGGCCGAGAGCGGGTGCCCTTGACTTGGACTGCTAGAAACGGTCAATACTATTGCGACATCGCAGGACGGCCTCGAGACATTGAAGCGGGCCGGCCACCTTGTAATTCCACATCGGAAGGGACAACAATCGCATCATGGATGACGCGCCCATCGCATTAACCGGCACTGCCCAGGCTAGCCGCCTCAGCGCGGTGTGGGGCCTCGTGGCCAGCCAGCTCCAGACGCACCGGACCATCCTGAAGTTCGCCGCTGTGGGCGCCATCGGCTACGTCATCTACACCGGCCTGCTGCTCTTCATGTACGACCTGGCGGCGCTGCCGTTCCTGCCCGATAAGGACACCAGCGTCGATCTCCTGCTGTTCACTCACAGCGATTCCCTTCTCCTGATCACCACCCTGGTGGGCACTCAGGCATCCATCATGGGCGTATTCGCCGGCCACACCCTGTGGACTTTCGCTGACCTGCCGACGGTGCAAAAGCCGTTGTGGGTGCGATTTCTGCAATTCGAGGGCAGGGCTCTGGTCTCCACCCTCGGCATCTTGACCGTGGCGGTCAACGGCCTCGTCCTAGGCGCGGGCGTCCCGCCCTATGTAGCCGTGCCCGTCGGCCTGGTGACCGCCTTCACCTGGAACTGGATACTGGACAGCAGGTTCATCTGGCGCCGGCGCGGCGCCTCCCGCTAAGGCCGGCTGCCAGGGTATTCGAATGGAAACCAGGACCCTCAAGGAGATCCACGAGGAGGTCCCTCCCGACTTCTACGACACCTCCATGAAGGCCAACCTGATCCAGCGCCTCTGGCACCCGAGGCGTTTTCGCTGGATCGCCGGCCTCGTGTCGAAGGTGAGCGGCAGCGTGCTGGATATCGGCTGCGACGGCGGCAATCTGACGGAGATCGTGGCGGCCAAGACCGGCGCCCGCCAGGTCGTCGGCATCGATATCTCGCACGAAACGGTCGCCTACTCCAGGAACAAGCTCCCGGAGATCCACTTCGCGGTCGGCCACGCTGAGGAGTTGCCGTTCCGGGATGGCGCCTTCGACATGATCTTCTGCTCCGAAGTGCTGGAGCACGTGGAGCGACCGGATAGGCTCCTGGCCGAGATGAAGCGCTGCCTCAAGAACGACGGCTACTGCATCGTGGAGGTGCCAACCGAGAGCCTGGTGTTCAAGACCATCTGGTACTTCTGGACGCGCTTCGGGCGCGGCAGGGCCTGGCACCACGCCCACGTGGTGGACTTTCGCGGCGACCTGCTGCACCGGCTGGTGAAGGGCGCCGGCTTCAGGATCGTCAGAGAGTCGGTGTTTATGGGGATGCTGCGGGCCGCCAAGATCGCCCCCGTTTGAGGGCACTGACAGCTACGAGAGGCCCAGGTGCTCCCGCCAGTAGGCCACCAGGTCCTTCATGGCATCGTCGAAGGTCAGGTGCGGCTCCCATCCCGTCTGCTTCCGGAATTTGGCGCAGTCGCCCACCAGGTAGGGCACGTCGGAAGGGCGTAGCCGCGCCCGGTCGAGGCTGAACGGCAACTCGCGGCCCAGGATACCGGACAGGATGTCAATCACCTGGCTGATCTTGGTCGCCTTGCCGTTACAGATGTTGTACACCTCGCCGGACTCGCCCTTCTCCAGCGCCAGCCAGTAGCCGTGAATGATGTCCTTCACGTGGCTGAAGTCCCTCACAGCATCCAGGTTGCCGACCTTCAGCTCCGACTTCTTGCCGGCAGCCACCAAAACCGCCTGGTAGGCGAAGTTGGACGTCACAAACTCTCTTCCCCGCCGCGCCCCCTCGTGGTTGAACGCCCGCGTCCTCACGACCTGCATGCCGTATGAGCGGGCGTACTGGGCCGCCAGCAGGTCGCAGGCCACCTTGGAGACCCCGTACGGGGACAGCGGACGCAGGGCCTGCGTCTCCACGATAGGGCACTCGTGCTCATAGACCAGCCCGTACTCTTCGGACGACCCGGCGATCTGGAGCCGGGTCGAGCCCCCGCGCGACCACTGGCGCAGGCTCTCCAGGAGGGTCAGCGTGCCCAGGATGTTGGTCTTCAGCGTGTAGTGGGGCGACTCGAATGAGGCCGGGACGTAGGACTGGGCGGCCAGGTGGAAGATCAGGTCGGGGCGGGCCGTCTTTAGCGCCGACGAGATGGAGAGGGAATCGTCCAGCTCCATCTCCATCAGCTTGAACCGCTTGTTGGGGAGCAGCGCCTGTATATTGGTGAGCGGCGACCGGCGGCGACCGGTGCCGAACACCAGGCAGCCCTTATCCAGGCAGTACTCGGCCAGATGGCTGCCCACGAAACCCGTCACGCCGGTTATCAGTACTCGCGTCGGCACTTGTAAAGACCCTTCCTTCCTCTACCGGTGGGCGACCTTGCTTTCGTCCAACCGTCTGCTTCCCTGTCGCCTGCGGAGCCTCAGGCCCAGGATCACTCTCAACGCCTCCAGTATCATCTTCCAGGAAAGCTTGGATTGGCCAGCCTGCCGGTCCACGAAGTTGATGGGGACCTCGCGCAGGGTCTTCCCGGACCGGTGGCAGAAGTAGTTGATCTCGTACAGAGAGGCGAACCCCTTGGAGCGGACGCTGGCGAAATCGATGGACTCCAGGGTCGCCCGGGGGAAGCACTTGAAGCCGCCGGTGCAATCGCGGACGGGCAACCCCAGCAGGAAATGCGCTATCATGTTGGCCGTCCTGCTGATGACCTTGCGCCGCAGGGGCCAGCCCACTACGGAGCCCCCCTTCACGTAGCGGGAGCCGATGGCTACGTCCGCGCTCTGGGCCGCCTCCACCAGTCGCGGCACGTCTGCCGGGTTGTGCGAGTAGTCCGCGTCCATCTGCACGATATAGTCGGCGCCCAGCCCCAGCGCCGTCCGAAAGCCCTCCAGGTAGGCGCTGCCGTAACCCAGCCGGGACGGACGCAGCACCAGGTGAATGCGGGACTCGCCGGCCAGCATCTCGGACACCAGCTTCCCGGTCCCGTCGGGCGAGTTGTCGTCCACCACGATGGCCTCGTACTCCGGCCCCAGCTTCAGGATGTCCGGCAGCAGGCTGGGGATGTTCTCCGCCTCGTTATAGGTGCCGATTACAACGACGCACTTCATACGTTGAGCTCTTGGCTGTTCCACATACCGCATATGATACTACTCGAGCGCCGAAGCGGCTCTCTAGCCCCCCAGCAGGAACGACGGCCAGCAGCGAGCAATCGTTACCGGCTACTGCCATGACGCGAACCAGAAGTACGAATGGTCCAGCTTGTTGCTCACGGAAACCGCGGCCAGATGCGGATAGAAGTAGACGAAGATGAGCGCCACCACCGCCAGGAAGGCGACGGCGCCGATGCGTCCCCAGGGCTGCTGCCACGTCCTCTGGGCGCTGTAGGCCAGGGCCAGCATGGCCAGCCCGATGGCCAGCGCATAGATGACGGCCGCCGCAGAACCCACGTCGAGCCGGTTCAGGATGACCTCGGCCAGCACGAAAGCGAGGCCGGCGGCCACCGCAAGCCCGAGGGCGCCCAACACCTGCGAACGTTCCTCCCACAGCCGGTAGACCGCGTAGGCCAGGGCCAGCATCAGGAAGGGCAGGGCGTTCAGGTAGTGGTACAGGAACATGATCCGCGGCTGGATGGCCCAGGGGAGCCACAGGGCAAGATAGGTCAGCACCACGAACAGGAGCGCTGCTTCCCCGTAGCTGATGGAGCCCCAGAGCGACAGGGCGCCCGTCTGGGCATCCAGCCTGGCCCGTACGCCCTTCAGCCCCTGCCACAGGGCGAAGGCCAGGGCCGGCAGCCCGAACCAGAAGATGACGGGATTGCCCAGGTTGTAGACCTTGGCGTTGCCCTCGCCCAGGAAGAAGAACACCGGCCGCATCAGGATCGGCCAGGTGTCCCAGGGGGCCTGGTAGGGGTGGGTCGCCTCCAGCGTCGAGTGGAACAGGTACGCCCCCTTGTTCAGCTCCCACACATCGCTCAGGCTGTGGTCCATGAGCAGCATCGGGATATACGTCGAGAGGTACACCAGCAGCGGGATGACCACGAAGAACAGCGGCAGAGAGGCCAGCGACGCCGCCAGCGCCTTGTTGACCTGGCCACCCCCAAAGCGCCGCGAGCGATAGACGAAGTAGATGGTGAGAGGCGCCGCCGCGAAAACCAGTATCCACAGCACCAGCGCCGTTCCGAATACGGACTTCGACAGGGTCGGTAGGTTGGTCTGGTCCTGGAGGAGCCAGTCGCCGAACAGGACAGGCGTGCCCAGGTAGAACGCCAGCAGGCCCAGCGGCGCCAGGTAGGCGATGCGGTCCCCCCTGTCCCTCTCCATCTGTCGGAAGCTGTACAGGAGGTAGAAGACGATGGGCAACACCCCGAACAGGGCGGTCCACTTGCTGGCCATGGCCGCCCCCCAGAAGGCGCCCGATAACGCGAACCGGGCGGACACCAGGAAATAGACGGAGCCCAACAGGAAGAACACCACGTAGGTATCCGGCGTGGCGATCCTGGACTGGGCGAAGGTTAACCCC
>JACPQO010000189.1 GCA_016190405.1 Chloroflexota bacterium
CGCCGGCAGGGAGCGAGGGGTAGCGTGTACATCATCGTCGTGGGCGGGGGCAAGGTAGGCTACTACCTGGCCAAGGAGCTCGTGGAGGACGGCCACGAGGTGCTGGTCATCGAGAAGGACAGCGCCAAGTGCGAGCGGATCGCCGACGAGCTGGGGGACATCGTCTTGAGTGGGGACGGCTGCGAGGCATCGACCATGGAGATGGCTGGCTTCGGCCGCGCCGACATGGTGATCGCCGTCACCGGGGACGACGAGGATAACCTGGTCACCTGCCAGGTGGCGAAGGTGAAGTTCAACGTGCCGCGGACGGTGGCCCGCATCAACAACCCCAAGAACGAGGAGATATTCAAGCGCCTCGGTATCGACACCACGGTGAGCGCGACGGCGGCCATTCTGGCCCAGATAGAGCAGGAGCTGCCCACCCACCCCCTGATCCGGCTACTCACCATGAAGGGCAGCGGCCTGGAGATCGTCGAGGTGAAGGTACCCGCCAACTCTGCGGTGGTAGGCAAGCGCATACGCGAGCTGCTGCTGCCCCAGCAGTCGCTCATCGCCCTCATCATCGATGAGGAGGGGGTGCCGCGGGTGCCCAGCAGCGACACGGTGATCCACGTGGGCGACCAGGTGGTAGCGGTGACGCGGACGGAGACGGAGGACGCCCTGCGGACGGTGCTGGTAGGGCCGGCAGCGTACGGACATATCGGCACTGCCCAAAGCTAGATGAACCACATAGCCTTCCAGGACCGGAGAACTGGCAAACCAGCAAACCAGCAGACCAGCAAACCAAGCGCGATCTGGTTCTCTGGTCGCCTGATTTGTTGGTTTGGGCTGGGTGGCTGCGGGTGGCGCTCCTCATGACCCCCCGCCTGGCCTTCCTGGGTCCGCTCGGGACCTTCAGCGAGGAGGCAGCCCTCAAGTATGACCCGGCGGCCGAGCTCATCCCCATGGCCAGCATCACGGCCGTGGCTGCCGCGTTGACGGCCGGGATGGCCGACGAGGGGATAGTACCCATCGAGAACAGCCTGGAGGGGTCGGTCACGGAGACGCTGGACGTCCTCGTCCACGGCTCGCAGCCCCTGGCTGTGCGGGATGAGGTCGTCCTGCCCATCGAGCACTATCTGCTGGTGAAGCCGGGGCTGAAGGCAGATCGGGTGAAGCTGCTGTTCGCTCACCCGCAGGCGCTGGGCCAGTGCCGCGGCTTCATCGAGCGCTGCTTCCCCAAGGCGGCCATTGAGGCGGCGCTCTCCAACTCGGCGGCGGTGGAGGAGATGATGGCGCGGGACGACGCCGCCGCCATCGGCACCCGGCGGGCGGCCGAGATCTACGGGGCGGAGGTGCTGGCGCGGGGGTTCCAGGACCGCAGCCCCAACCTGACTCGCTTCGTGGTGCTGGCCGGCGAAGACCACCCGCCCACGGGAGAAGACAAGACGTCGCTGGCCTTCGGCTTCGCGGTGGAGGACCGGCCGGGTCTGCTGGTGGCCGCCCTGGAAGAGTTCTCGCGGCGCTCCATCAACCTGTCCAAGATCGAGTCGCGGCCCAGCCGGGAGCGGCTGGGGACGTACATCTTCCTGGTGGACGTGGACGGCCACCGCAGCCAGCAGCCCCTGGCCGAGGCGCTGGAGCGGGTGCGGGAGAAGTGCTCCTTCTTCCGCGTGCTGGGGTCGTACCCGCGACGCCGCCCGGCGGTCTAGAAGGGCAAGCCGTGCCGGAGATACCGGACCTGGAGGGCTACCGGAACTACTTCAACCGGCGGCTGCCCGGGCTGCGCGTGGAGGCGGCAGAGGCGCTCATCCCCTGGATGATCCGCACCGGCGGCGACGATTTCGCTCGGCACATGCCGGGGCAGGTATTCCGGCCCGTAGAGCGGCGTGGCAAACTTATCCTGTTCCCCTACGCCCCGACGGGCGCCCGTCCGGGCGAGAGCGGCGACTGGCTGGTCGTCCACGCCATGCTGACCGGCCGTTTCCAGTACTGCGAACCCAAACACAGAAGGCGCTCCAAGACCGCCTTCGTGCTGCGCCTGGACAACGGGATGGAGCTCCGCTACTTCGATGAGAGACGCATGGGCCGGGCCTACCTGGTGCGCGAGGAGGAGTTTGGGGAGAAGGTGCCGCGCTGGTCGGAGATGGGGCCCGACGTGATGGACCCTGCGCTGACGGAGGATGGGTTCGTCGAGCGGCTGAAGACGATGCGGGCCCAGATCAAGACCGTGCTGACCAGCGAGCGCTGCATCGCCGGCATCGGCAACGCCTACTCGGACGAGGTGCTGTGGGAGGCGCGCATCCACCCCTACCGCAAGCGCACGGACATCTCGGACGAGGAGCTGCGGGAGTTGTTCCGGTCCCTACGGCGGGTGATGGAGTGGTCGACCCCCATCGTGACGCAGCTAATGGAGGAGAAGGGGCTGCCGGCGGGTCACTACCGCGACCACCTGCGGGTGCACCGCAAGGGCGGCGAGCCCTGCCCCCGCTGCGGCAGCAAGATATCGGAGATCACGGCCGGGCAGCGGGTGACCAACTTCTGCCGGACGTGCCAGGAGTAGGGGAGAGTGGACAGTTGACAGTGGACAGTGGACAGGGCCAGGCGTGAGCGAATGACCCGAGATAGCATTGAGGCGTACGACCTGCCGGAGCGGGTGGCCCGCTACGATGCCGACATGGCGGTGATGCACCCCAACCGGTCGAAGATGGTCCAGATAGCTCTGGAGGTGCTCCCGTTTGAGCCCGATGCTCGCCTCGAAGCCCTTGACCTGGGAGCAGGCACGGGGTACTTCAGCGCCAGGTTGCTGGAGGCATTTCCCGCCTCCAGTGTCCATGCCCTCGACGGGGCCCAGGTCATGCTCGATGTCGCCAGCGAGAGGTTGGGCGACAAGCGCTCGGCCGCCACTTTCCACGTGGGCGACCTGCGTGACCTGCGCGACATCTTCGCCGAGGAGAGGTTCGACGTGGTCTTCTCTTCCTACACCCTCCACCACCTTACGCTCGACGAGAAGAAGGCCGTGATGCGACATGCGGCCTCCCTGCTGCGTCCGGGGGGCTGGCTCCTGAACGCGGACATTATCGTCGCCGAGACGCCAGCGGTCGAAGAGCGGATCCAGGACCTTCGCATACGCGGGATCCTGGAGCGGGCGGCGGGCCGGGACCGCCGCTTCGCAGACCGCGAGACGGCCCGTCGCTATCTGGACGAAATGGAGGCAGCGGAGGGCGACCGGCCGCTGACGCTGCGAGACGACCTCGAGGCCATGCGGGACGCGGGCCTGGAAGACGTGGCCGTCTTCTGGCTGGAATACCGCGAAGCCGTCAGCGGCGGCCGGAGAGCCGGATGACTAAGCTCCGGGTCGCCTTCATCGGGGCGGGGCGCATCGCCGACCTGCACGCGCTGGGGTACCGCGATAGCCCGGAGGCGGAGCTGTACGCTGTTTGCGACGCCGACGCGGAGACGGCGGCGCGGCGGGCCGCCGAGTGGGGAGCGAGCCGCCACTGCACGGACTACCGGGAGCTGCTGGCCGACCCGAAGGTGGACGCCGTCGAGATCCTGACGCCGCACCACCTGCACCAGGAGATGGCCGTCGCCGCGCTGGCCGCCGGCAAGCACGTCTCGCTCCAGAAGCCGATGGCGCGGACCCTGGCGGAGGCGGACGCCATCACGGCGGCGGCTCAGCGCTCGGACCGCGTCTTCCGGGTGTTCGAGAACTACCGCTACTACCCCCCGTACGTGCGGGCCAAGGAGCTGCTGCAGGAGGGCGCCATCGGCGAGCCGCTGTCGCTGCGCATGAAGGTCATCGGCGGGCACCCGCGCTACGGCTGGCAGGTGCCGGTAAGCAGCTGGGCCTGGCGCCTGGACGAGGGGTTGAGCGGCGGCGGCCCGGCCATGTTCGACCACGGCTACCACATGTTCTCCCTCGCCATGTACTTCCTGGGGCCGGTAGAGGAGGTGTTCGCCTGGATCGAGCGGACGGAGATAGCCCTGGGCGTCCAGATCGACAGCCCGGCGGTCGTCATGTGGCGGCACACGGCGCCCCGGCGCTTCGGCACCTGGGAGACCATCGACTCGGTCGATATGATGGTGCGCTCCCGGTACTACGCCAACGACGAGTGGGTAGAAATTACGGGCAGCCGCGGCCTCATCTGGGTGAACCGCTGCACCGGCCGGATGCTGGAGCAGCCGCCGCTGGTCGTCTACCGCGACGGCGAGACGCGGGCGGTCCACGATATCGAGACGGACTGGGCGGCGTCCTTCGTGGCGGGCAGCCGCGACTTCCTGCGGGCGATCCGCGAGGGAGGATCGCCCGTTCGACAAGCTCAGGGCAGGCCTGAGCTTACGGCGGCGGACGGGCGGGAAGTGCTGCGGTTCGCGCTGGCGGCGCAGGGGTCGGGGCGGGAAGGGCGGCCGCTGCGGCTGGCGGAGATGGGATAGGCAGGAGGTAGGAAGTAGGAGGTATGAGGTAGGAGGTAGGACGGGTTAGGGCTCGCCATGGGCGACCTTCACGGTCGCCCGCCGGAGTGCCGCAAGCCCTAGCGGCTCCTGGGGTCCAGGGCGTCCCGTACGCCGTCGCCCAGGAAGGTGAAGCAGAGCATGAGGAGGGCGATGGCAGCGGCGGGGACGATAGCCATCCAGACGTTCACCTTGATGTAGGAGTAGCCCCCGCTCACCAGGACGCCAAGGCTGGCCGTCGGCGGGGGCACCCCGATGCCGATGAAGCCCAGGACGGACTCCGCGAAGATGGCCAGCGGGATAACGAAAACGACCGCTACGACGACGGGGCCCAGGGTGTTGGGCAGCATGTGCTGGAACACGATGCGGGAGGGGGAAGCGCCCATGTCAGTGGCGGCCTGCACGAAGTCGCGCTCCTTGAGCGAGAGCATCTGGCCGCGCACCAGACGGGCGATCGTCACCCAGCCTACGAACGAGATGGCGACGATCATCTGAACCACCGGTTCGCCGATGATAGGCCAGTCGCGCCCGCCGATGGCCGCCCGTAGCAGGATGATAAACAGGAGGTCCGGGAAGGCGTAGGCCAGGTCGGTGATCCGCATCATTACGTTGTCCAGGAAACGGCCGCCGAGCGCTGCCGTAGCGCCGATGGCCATTCCTATGACGAGGACGATGGCAGCGACGCCGAGACCCACCTGCAGGGATATTAACACGCCCTCCAGGACGCGGGCCCACTCGTCGCGGCCCAAGTTATCGGTGCCGAAGAAGTGGTCCCAGCTGGGGCCCTCCTGGATCGCCGCATAGTCCTGCGATCTGGGGCTGTAGCGCTGAACAGCATCCACGTAGTTTGCGAGGAGGACAAGGACTATCAGAGCGCCGAGCAAAATCAGGCCAGCCATGGCCAGGCGGTTGCGGATGAGCCGGCGGTAAGCGTCGGACCAGAGGCCGCGTTCGCGGCGGGCCTCGAATTCGGGGAGCGCCTCTAGGGCGCGGGCAGCCTCGGCTCTTTCCATGGATCAGCTCATCCGTACCTGATGCGGGGGTCTACTGCGGCGTAGAGGATGTCCACCGCCAGGTTGGCCATGGCGACCACGAGGGCGTAGAAGAGGGTGACACCCATTATCAGGCCGTAGTCGCGGCGGAAAACCGCGGTGACGAAGTGCCTGCCAATACCGTTGATGGCGAAGATCGTCTCCACGATGAACGACCCCGTGACGAGCGCGGCCAGTATGGGGCCCAGCACCGTAAGAATCGGCACCATGGCGTTCTTAATCGTGTGACGGAGCACCACCACGTGTTCCTGGAGCCCCTTCGCCCTCGCCGTACGGATGTAGTCCTGATTGAGGACCTCCAGGACGCTGGCGCGGGTGATACGGGCGATATAAGCGGCGGAGAGAGTGCCCAACGAGATGACGGGCAAGATCATCTGCCTGATGTGCCAGTTGTCCGGGTCCCAGAAAGAGGGGTTCCAGGCCCAGACGGGCGGGCCGCCCCAGCCGAGCACGTTGAGCCAGCCCAGTTGCACCGAGAAGATGGCCACCAGAAAGGTGGCGATGATGAAGGAGGGCATGGCCGTGCCGGCGGTGGCGAAGAACACGCTCAGGTAATCGCCGATCCTGTTCTGGTTGAGGGCAGCGATGACGCCCAGGCTCATGCCGATGCCGACGGCGTAGAGGAAGGCGAAAGCGCCCAACTGAGTCGAGACCGGCAGGCCGGTGCCGAGGACTTCTGTCACCTCGCGGTCGCCCTGGAACGAAATCCCCAGGTCGAAGTGGAAGAGGTCCCAGAAGTAAAACGTGTACTGGCTATTGGCGGTCAGTTCGACGAACGGTGGTGAGCCATCGAACGAGACGGGTAGGACCGGCTTGTCCAGATTGTAGCGGGTGTTGAGCGCCGCTTGCACAGACGGGGGTGCCGGCTTCTCACGGTCGAACGGGCCCCCTTGGACGGCGTGCATGAGGACGAACGTAAGGGTAGCGATCGCCCACAAGAGGGGGATCATCCAGAGGATGCGGCGAACGACGTAGCCGGTCATCTAAAGCCATTCTACTCTATGAAGTGCGGGAAGGGGCCATCGACGGCCCCTTCCCGCATTGTGCGTCGCCTTGTCAGGTTACTGCTTCAGAGACCAGTTCTCCGGGAACTGCGGCCAGAAGTGGTCCTCAAGGGTGGGCTCAACGCCCTGGATGTCCGGGCTGATCAGATAAAGGTTACCGCGGTGGTACAGCGGCGCAATACCGCAAAGGTTCTCGACAACCAGCCGTTCCGCCTCGCGCAGTTGCTCCCAGCGGGGCTCGTCTTCGGCCTCGACCTTGGCTGCCGCGATCGCGTCGTCGATCTCCGGTATGCTGCACTGCTGCTTGTTGATGGAGCCGCCGGTCTCGTAAAGGCCGACCAGCCAGTTCTCGGCGTCGGGGTAATCGTGGCCCCAGCCGCCGAGCGTCAGCTGGAACTGGCTGTTGTTGAACCGCGACTGCCGTGTCTGGCCGTCGACGAAGTCCAGGGTGACGGTGATGCCCAGAACCTGGCTCCACTGCTCCTGGAGGAATTCGCCGGCGGCCCTGTTCGCCGCGCTGTCGGTGAACAAGATGCTCACGCTGGGGAAGCCCGCGCCCCCCGCGTAGCCGGCGTCAGCCAGCGCCTTCTTGGCCGCCTCCGCGTCGAAACCGATGATCTCCTCGAAGGCGCCTAGCTCGTTGGCGCCCGGCTCCTCGGCCGGCACCCAGTTGGTGGTCGGGATCCAGGCGCTACCGTTCACCACCTGGTTGAACAGGTCGCGATCCGTGGCACGGGAAAGCGCCAACCGGACGTTCTTGTCGCTGAGGACCGGGTCGGTCATCAGGTACTCGAGGCCGATCGTGATGGGCAGCGCCTGCTTCACGAAGTCCGGCCGGTTCTCGTAGACGGTGACTTCAGACGGGTCGACGCGGCTCATGTCCAGCTCGCCGGCGACGTAGGCATTGGCGGCGACGGAGAAGTCATCGATGATGCGGAGGGTGATCTTGTCCAGCTTCGCCTTCGTCAGGCCGTAGCTCGTGTTCTTCTCAAGCGTCAGGTGGTCGCCTACCACCCATTCGGTGACGCAGAAGGGCCCGCTGCATGGCGTATTCGGCGGCGTGCCCCAGTCGGCATCGACCGTGCCCAGGGCCTCGTCGGGCGCCGGGTAGGTGGGCCACAGAGCCAGCAGGACCTTGAACGTCGCCTGCGGCTGGGCCAGCGTGATCTCCAGGGTCAGGTCGTCGGGAGCGGACACGGTCACAACGTCCACACCCGCGGTGCCCTCAGGATCGTAGAAGTCATCGCAGCCGCCGATGCTGGTGAGGATGTACTGGTAGTGGCCGGCGATGACCCGGCTGCAGGTGCGCTGGATACCGAAGACGAAGTCGTTGGCATCCAGCGTCTCGCCGTTGGCCCACTTCATCCCGCTCTTGATGGGGATGGTGTAGGTGAGGCCATCGGCAGAGATGTCCGGCAGGTCTTCAGCGTAGGCGGGCACCAGTTCGGCGCCGGGAAGCAGGTCGTAGAGGCCGCGCTGCGTCATCTGCTGGATGGTGATGTCCAGGCTGAAGTCTGAGAAGTGGGGGTCCAGCGATTCAGGTTCACTGACCTGCATCGTGATCTCGCCGCCTTCCACTGCGGCGGGTGGGGTGGTGGCTCCTGGGCTAGGGCTCGCGGTCGGCTCCTTATCCTCGCCGCCGCCGCAGGCAGCCCCAATGGCCAGGGCCAGGACAGCCAGCAACACGGCGGGCCAAAGCCTCCAGCCCCCGAGTGGCAGCCTCATGGCTTGTCTCCTTTCCTTGTCTCTTCTGTTGACGGCGACACTATAGCCCTATTACTTCGCTAGCGCAAGACGCCTGGGGGCAAAACTTTGGAGGAGAAGGTAGACTTCACGGCGACGGCATCAGCTGCCTCGCCCAGCCGCTGGCGCGGCGCCCTGGCTAGGTTGGCGATGGCCGGTCCCTGGAGACCCGCTGCACGCGGGGCAGGAGCAGTTCGCCCAGGGTGATGACCAGGCCGGCGGCGATGATCACGTCGCCCACGCTGAAGGCGTTCAGGCCGGAAGGGTTCTTCCAGACCAGGATATCGGTCAGGAACCAGAGGCTGGTGTCGTCCCGGGCCAGGAGGACGTCCTTGGAGTTGGGCACCCAGTCTCCCAGCGACACCTCCTCCTCGGGCAGGCCGCTGCGCTCCAGGTTTTGGGGGCTGATGGGCATCAGGCCACCGTTAGTGACGATGGCCAGGAAGTTCAGCAGTAGCCCCAGACCCAAGATGGCCAGTCCAGGCCGTCGCAGGTTCACCAAGACGAAGCCCAGGAGCAGGACGTAAGAGGCGACAAGGAGGGCCCGCCGTGCCGCTTCAGGGAGGCCGAGGGGCGCCTCCACGACGGCCACCTGTAGAACGAAAGCGATCACCGCCACTACCCCGAAGCGGATGACCACCTTCGGGAAGTAGAAGCGCTGGCTTGGCCTCAACGGTCAGAAGAGTCGCGGGGGACGCTTCCGCGGAAGCCGGGAGAGTTCTGGTCTCTTGTAAGCTGGCTGCTCGGTCCTATCCCCAAGACCGTGCGCTGACGGCGGCGGCCGCTACGGCGGCGACGATCAGCAAACTGTAGGCCAGGTACATCAATCGAGCCCTCATCGTGCCCCCCTTTCTCTAAGCGATTACCCTACAAAGGGTAAGGATATTAATATACCAATGATATTGGGATGTCAAGGGGGTACGACAGAAATTTCGAAAATTCGAGGGCTTTTGGGGCGTGCGAGGGGTGTTATCGTAAACAAGAGCCGCCGAGGTCTCCCCTCGGGAGCTCCTCAGCGGCCTGGGAGCGACCTCTCAGATCAGGTCAGGTGCACCAGGTAGCCAGCACGGGGTCGCCGTCGGGGCTGTCAGCCGGTACGTACCGCACGACGTGCAGGTCCCCCTGCCAGCAGCCGCCGGCGTAGAGTACATGGGTTGCCGTAATGCCCGGGGTGCTGTCCAGGGAGGGCTGCAAGCAGCTTCCTCCCTGGACAGCGCAGGCAGTGATGGCCGAAGTTGAGGTCTCCGCGTCCGTGCTGCGCAGCAGAGTATTCTGCCCGGCCACGGTGGCCAGCAGCAGCGCCGCGAACAGCACGAACAAGCCGAGTCGCATCTTTCCCCTTAGAACCAGACGGTCTGGCCGGCCACGGTGGCCAGGGTCAGGGCCAGCA
>JACPQO010000183.1 GCA_016190405.1 Chloroflexota bacterium
CGCCAGGCCCGCGGCATCCCCCTCATCAATCTCATCTCCCTGGAGCAGAAAGAGCGCATCACGGCCGTCGTGCGCTGTCCTCCCGAGATGGAACACGACTACATGCTGATGGCCACCAAGTTGGGCGAGGCGAAGAAGACCCCGCTCCAGAACTTCGCCTCTGTGCGCCGCGACGGCCTCATCGCCATGGACCTGGAGCCGGCCGACGAGCTGGTAGCCGCCAAGCTGGCCAGCGACGCCGACCGCGCCATTATCGTGACCGCTCGCGGCCAGGCCCTGCGTTTCACCGTCGGCTCCCTCCGCTCCGCCTCCCGTCACTCGGGCGGCGTGCGTGGCGTCAAGCTGGCCGCCGGCGACGCCGTCGTCGGCATGGACATCGCCCGCCCCGGCGAGGCGCTGCTGGTGGTCAGCGCCCTGGGGCACGGCAAGCGCACGCCGGTGGAGGAGTACCCCCTGCAGGCCCGCGGCGGCCAGGGCGTTATCACCTTCAAGACCCACGCCAAGAGCGGCGACCTCATCGCCGCCCGCGTGGTGAACGCCGCCCACGAGCTGATGCTCATCTCCGAGGATGGCATCGTCCTGCGCACGCCGGTGGCCCACATCTCCCTCCAGGGCCGGCCCACCCAGGGCGTGATCCTGATGGACGTGGGCGAAGGCGACCGCGTGGCCGCCGTGGCGGTCATCGACATGCAGCGGGAGTTCGCGGCCCCCCAGCCCCTGCCCACCGGCGCCACCGTCGAGCGCCGGGAGCCGGCCCCCAGGGGGAAGACCCGCGACAAAACGCCGGCCAAGGGCGGAAAGGCCAAGCCCGCCGCCAAGGCGGTTGCAACAGCGAAGGCCCGCGGCAAGGCGCCGGACAAGGTCCCGCAGCCAGCGAAACTGCCGCCGGCAGCCAAGGCCCTGCAGACCGCGAAACGCCCGCCAACCGCCAAAGGCCCCGGTAGGGCGCCGCGACGTCGGGCATAGCCACCGTGTGGACGCGGCCTCGCCCTTCCTGGTATCGTTGTTCGGTGAGCGTGGAGCGCGTAGCGGAGCTCCTTGGAACATCGCCTTCGAGGTGGGAGATGGCTGTGGAGGTGCGACTGCCCTGTCTGCCGCTAGGCGGGGCCGCTAGAGCGGAGGTTGGTCCCATGACGCAGCGGGCTTCGGACATCTTCTCCGAGTTCGAACGCATCCGCGAACGGATGCATACGGCCTGGCAGCAGGTCATCGGGCCGCCGGGCGCCCCCCGCTTCTGCGCGCCGCTCATCGAGCCGCCCGTCGACGTATACGAAACTGAAGACGTCGTCGTGGTGGTGGTGGAGATTGCCGGCATCGCCAACGAAGAGGTGGAGGTCCTGGTGGACGGCAAAACGCTCATCGTTCGCGGCGAGCGCCGGCCGCCGGGCGGCCGGCCACAGCGGCTGTACTCGCAGATGGAGATATGCCAGGGCCCGTTTCAGCGGGAGCTTCTGCTGCCTTCAGAGGTGAACCCTGAGCAGGTCCAGGCCAGCTACAACGCCGGCCTGCTGGAGATCGTCTTACCAAAGGTCGGACACAAGCTGAGCTGTCACGTCCGCATAGTGGCCCGATAGGCCGGCCCCTCCCAGCCGGCTTGGCAGCAGCGAGAATATCATGACCGAAGCGCAGGAGAAGCCGGAGGCGGCGGCCGAGCCTTCCCCCGCCGGCACCGAAGCGCCGGCGCCCCGACCGGAGTCGGCGGCCCCCCAGGTCCGCGTCCCCGAAGTCATCCCGGTTATCGGCAGCGGCTCCACCATCATGTACCCGCAGCAGTTGATGCCCGTCCTGGCCACCGAGGAGCGCGACATTCGCGCCATCGACGAGGCAGCCACCTCCGAGGCCAAGGTCGTGGGCATCTTCGCCCAGCGCCTGGGCGAGCTGGAGGGCCGCTACGACGGCGACGTTTACGACCTGGGAACCGCCGCCACCATCGTCCGCATGGCCAAGGCCCCCGACGGCTCCGTCCACGCCATCCTCCAGGGCGTGGCTCGCATCCGTCTCCTCTCCCTTGAACAGAAAACGCCCTCCATGCGCGGCCGCGTGGAGCGGCTGGAGGAGAAGATCGAACGTGACCTGGAGCTGGAGGCCGCCATACGCGAGGTCGTGGGCGCCTTCCAGCGGGTCATCAATCTCTCCGAAACCCTGCCCAAGGAGCTGTCGGCCGCCGTCAGCAACGTAACCGATCCCTCGGCCCTGGCCGATTTCATCGCCGCCAACCTCCACCTCAAGCCCGAAGAGCGCCAGAGCATCCTGGAGGAGCTCAACGTCAACCAGCGGCTCGCCCTCGTGCGCGACCTCCTCACTCACGAAGCCGAGGTCCTGGAGGTCCAGTCCAAAATCCAGTCCGAGGTGCGCGGCGAGCTGGACAAGCGCCAGCGCGAGTTCATCCTGCGCGAACAGATGAAGGCGATCCAGAAGGAGCTGGGCGAGGGCGAGGTAGCGCCCGAGCTGGCCGAGCTCAAGAAGCGGCTGGACGAGGCCGACCTGCCCGAAGCGGCCCGCAAGGAGGCCGACCGCGAGCTTCAGCGTCTGCTGACCATACCCACCATGTCGCCCGAGTACCAGGTGGCCCGCACCTACCTGGAGTGGCTGGCCGACCTCCCCTGGAGCGCCGGCACCGAGGACCAGCTGGACATCGCCCGCGCCGAGCAGATCCTCAACGAGGACCACTACGGCCTGGAGAAGGTCAAGCAGCGCATCCTGGACTTCCTGGCCGTGCGCAAGCTGACCGGCGGCGCCACCCGCGGCCCCATCCTCTGCTTCGTGGGACCGCCCGGCACCGGCAAGACCTCCCTCGGCCAGTCCATCGCACGGGCCCTGGGCCGGAAATACGTCCGCGTCTCCCTGGGCGGCGTCCACGACGAGGCGGACATCCGCGGCCACCGCCGGACCTACATCGGCGCCATGCCGGGGCGCATCATCCAGGGCATTCGCCGGGCGGAGTCCAACAACCCGGTCTTCATGCTCGACGAAATCGACAAAATGGGGCAGGACTTTCGAGGCGACCCGGCCGCTGCCCTGCTGGAAGTGCTGGATCCCCAGCAGAACAACTCTTTTCTGGACCACTAC
>JACPQO010000192.1 GCA_016190405.1 Chloroflexota bacterium
CCACCTCCACCGTCAGGTCCTCCAGCGAGCGCGGCCGCGTGCGGGGCAGGGTCTGCATCTGGGCCCGCGACTCGATCTGGAAGACGCCCATGGTGTCGGCGGCGCAGATGGAGTCGTACACCCGCTGGTCCTGGAAGTCGATGCGCGACAGGTCGATGCGCTTCCCTCTGCGCTCCTCGATGAGGTCGAGCGTCTCGTCCACGGCGGAGAGCATGCCCAGGGCCAGGAAGTCGATCTTGATCATGCGGGCGTCGTCCACGGAGTCCTTGTCCCACTGGATGAGGACGCGCCCCGGCATGGCCGACTGCTCCAGGGGCACCAGCTCCAGCAGCGGCTTGGACGAGATGACCATGCCGCCCACGTGCTGACTAATGTGGCGCGGGAAGCCGGCGATCTGCTCCACCAGGTCGGCCAGGTGACGCCATCCGCCAGAGGCGGAGGCGTCCAGCTTGTCGCGGTAGTGGGGCAAACGGGCCATCTCCTCCCGGATGTCTTTCGCGGAGCCGCCACGGCAGCCGCCGCCCTCGCTGACCTTGGCCAGCCGGTCCAGCTCGGCGGCGGGCAGCCCCAGCGCCTTGCCCACCTCGCGGACGGCGCTGCGGATGCGATAGGTGGGGAAGGCGGCCACCAGCCCCACGTGCTCCTTCCCGAAGTGTTCGTAGACGCGCAGGATCAGCTTCTCGCGGATGTCGCGGGGGAAGTCCAGGTCGATGTCGGGGACGGAGGCCATCTCCTCGTTGAGGAAGCGGCCCAGGAAGAGGTTGTTCTTGATGGGGTCGATGTGCGAGAGGCCGATGAGGTAGCAGATGAGGGAGCCGACGGAGGAGCCGCGGCCGCGGCCGGGGGGAGCGTGAGCGGGGCGGCCGCGCACCTCTTCGGCCACCTGGTAGGCGAGCTGGAGGATCTGGCGGTGGACGAGGAAGAAGCCGGCCAGGCCGTGGCGCTGGACCAGGGCCAGCTCCTGCTCCAGGCGCTCCCGGACCTGGGGCGTGACGCGCGGGTACCTGTTCTCGGCCTCCCTATAGCAGAGCTGGCGCAGGTAGGAGTTGGGGGTCTCGCCGGCGGGGACGGGGTGGTCCGGGAAGCGGTAGTCCAGGTCGCGGGCGAGGTCGAAAGCGCAGCGCTCGGCGATGCGATTTGTGTTTAGGATAGCCTCCGGATAGTCGGCGAACAGCTCCGCCATCTCCGCGGGCGAGCGGAGATAGTACTCTGAGTTCTCGCGCCGCAGCCGGTGGCTGGCGTCCAGCGTGGTCCGGTTCTTGATGGCCACCAGCACGTCCTGGAGGCGGTGCCGCTCCCGCGCGTGGTAGTGCACGTTGCCCGTAGCGACGGTGCCGATCCCCAGGTGTTCCGCCAGCTCGGCCAGGGCGCGGTTGCGCGGGGCGTCGCCGTGGACCAGGTTGTTCTGGAGCTCGAGGTAGAAGTTCCCCTGCTCGAAGAGGCGCATGTATCTCCGGGCCGCTTCCTCCGCTTCCCGGTAGCGGCCCTGGGCCACCAGCGACGGCACCTCGCCCCGGCGGCAGCCGGAGAGGCCGATCAGCCCTTCGGTGTGGCGGGCGAGGACCTCCGGTTCCACGCAGGGCTTGCCGCGCTCGCCCCGACGGGCGCCCGTCTGGGCGTGGTCCAGATGGGCGTGGGTCAGGAGGCGGCAGAGGTTGGCGTAGCCGCGCTGGGTCTCGCAGAGGAGGGTGAGGTGATGGTAAGAACACCCCTGAGGGTTAAAACCCTCAGCTTTGGAGAAGCTGCGGGATTTATCCCGCAGAGGTGAATCTAAACCGGTACTGTCCCAAGTCACGGTTATCTCGGCGCCGGTGATGGGCTTGAGGCCCCAGGCGCGGGCGCACTGGGCGAACTCCATGGCCCCGTGGAGGCCGTCGTGGTCCGTGAAGGCGAGGGCTTCGTACCCCAGCTCGCGCGCCCTCAGCACCAGCTCCTCGATGTGGGAGGCGCCTTCGAGGAAGGAGAAGTTGGAGTGGGCGTGGAGTTCGGCGTAGGGAGTATACACGGAAAGACGTCTCAGTATATACTGTTCATGCGGAGAGGAGGCGCAGCGTGGAATTAGAAGGCGTTACCGCAACAGCAACGTTATCCGAGAAGGGCTGGCTGGTTATACCGCGGGATTTCAGGGAGAAGTACGGTCTCAAGAAGGGGGATAAGGTCCGAGTGATCGATTGTGGGACCTTCATTGCCATCGTCTCGCCGCTTAAAACCCCAATCCAAGAAGGGCTTGGCCTGCTTCCTCCGCAAATGCGGATGACGGACGAACTGCTGGAGTCACGACGGGCAGAGCTGGCGCGTGAAGAAAAGGGTCTCTGGCGGTGGCCGCGCCGTGACTGATTATGTGCTCGATAGCTCTGCTCTCATTGCCTTCCTGCAGAACGAGCCGGGTGGGGTGCGTGTGCAGGAACTCTTTGGCGGTGCTGAGAGTGGCCAGACCCGACTTGTCATGACAGTTGTGAACCTGGGCGAGACCCTTTACATCGCATACCGCCGAGGCGGCCCAGCGCGCTTCGTGGATACGCTTAATCTGGTTCCCGACCTCCCCATCGAAATGGTTGACGTGGACGTGTCGCTTGCCGTCGCAGCGTCTCGCATTAAAGCCGTATTGCCAATCGCTTTCGGGGATTGTTTCGCGGCGGCCCTGGCTCTTGATCGCAGGGCCACAGTGGTGACGGGCGACCCGGAGTTTGAGCGACTGGCGCACATGGTGCCTGTCGAGTGGCTGCCGGCGGCCGAGCCTCAGTAGCTTGGCGCGCAGCAGCAGCTTCCGCCGGGGACGGACTTCGGTGCAAGGCACGGTTCAATTATGCCGAACGTTTGTTCTATTGCCAAGGGGTAAGCAGTAGGCTTAGGGGCCGGAACGCCCTATCTCTCACAAGGCTGCCGTTACCGGCGCTTCTCCAGAAAGGCCTGGATCGCCTCGCGGTGGGCCTCGGTCGTGAAGCACATCGGCTCCGCGAACTCCTCCATCGCTATCGCCTGCTCCCAGGTCATGTCCGCTATGCTGCGCAGCAACGGCTTCGCCATGGCCAGCGAGTGCGCCGGCAGCTTGCTGATGCGTTGGCACCACTCCAGCGCCCTGGGCAGCAGCTCATCAGGCGCGACCACTTCGTTGACCAGCCCTAGCTCCTTCGCCTCCGCCGCCGACAGGGCCCGCCCGCTGACGAACAGCTCGAAGGTCTTCTGGTAGCCCAGGCGGCGTGTCAGCTGCCAGCCCGTCCCCACCTCCGGCACCAGCCCGATGCGCCCGAAGGCCGAGACGAAGCGCGCCCGCTCCGACGCCAGAATCAGGTCGCAGGCCAGGACGAAGGCCATCCCGACCCCGGCGCAGGCCCCGTTGACAGCGGCGATGAACGCCTTGTCGGTGCGGGTGATCAGCCGGACGACGCCGCCAAACTGATAGCGGATCCAGCGCCACATGGCGACGGCGCCTTCGCTACCGCGGCCAACCAGGGGCTGCACCTCGTTAACCATGGCCCGAATGTCGCCGCCGGCGGAGAAGGCCGGCTCGCTCCCGATCAGCACCACGCTCCGCAGCGAGGCGGCCTGCGCCAGCCCCGTCAGGACGTCGAGCAACTGGACGGAAAGCGAGGCGCTGAGGGCGTTCAGGGCGCCCGGGTCGTTGAGGCGGACGACGGCGTGGTCGCCGTCCCGCTCCACGAGCACGAGGCGGTCCTCGTTTTTGCGGGCGTTGGCGACGAACTCCTCGTAGGAATTGGGCGGCTGCATGGCGGACCTCCTTGCGGGGCCTGGGCATCTGGGCGGTCGGGAGCATCATACCCCAGCTCGCGCGCCCGCAGCACGCAGCCCTGCCTGCCGGTAGGCATGTCCTCGATGTGCGAGGCGCCCTCGAGGAAGGAGAGGTTGGAGTGGGCGTAGAGTTCGGTGTAGGGCATTTCACAAACTCAAGAGCTCCTGATGGTCGTTCGGGAGATGTGCCAGACCACCGAACTCTGGAACAATGATGCCCTTGATACCCCACTCGGTCCTGAGCTTGGGCGTGATGACTTCGTCCCAGCCGATGCTCTTGCAATCGTCTTCAATCAACACGTCAGGCCGCACTCGTGCCACAACGTCAACATACTCCTCGCCCTGTTGGCGATAGTAGAGTTCCCCGGCTGGGAAGTTGAAGCGACGCAGCGTGGCCTGAACCGCGTTCAGGTTCTCACTCTCACTCCAAGGGCGGGAGGTCAAGTAGCATATCTCGGCTCCTTGCCGCTGCCACTTGGTGAGCTTTTCAACCGCGCTTTCTGTTGGAACGTAGCTGGCGTAGTCCTTGCGTTGCTCCCGCGATGGAGCGTCAGTCGCAGTTCCCTCGGTGAAAAGCATGATCTTCATTGCGACAAACCCTCCACGCTCCCGTTAGACATACTTCTGGACGTACCACTGGCCCCTCATCACGTCCCTGTACACCGTCACCGTCCGCCCGTCCTCTAGCAGCAGCGAGTAGTACATCCGGCTGACGGGCCGCTGCCGCCACCACTCGTCGTCGATGCGCCAGCGCTCCAGCACCGCCGCCACGGCCAGGCGACGGCCGGAGAGCCACACGGCGGCAGGGCGGCCGTCGCTGTCGGCATCCACCCGCAGCGGCCGCGGGCGGTTCAGGGCTCGAATTCGAGCAGGGCCATCCGCCGCTCGGGGATGCGCGACCACGGCTCTACCTCCACCACCTTGCCGATCGAGACGCCGGCCTCCTGGACGCGGACCTGTCGCACCGCCTCTCCCACCTGTCGCCATAGCTTTCCTTTACCCTCGAACATGCCGGCCTGCTTGCCGGACTCTCCGACCAGGCCCACCAGCTCGACCTCCAGCTCCTCCACCGGCCGCTGCGGCGGCCTGCGGGCCACGGCGCTCTTGACAGCGAACCAGGCATCGCGGGGGTCGGCCAGAGCCTCGCGGAAGGGCACGGGGAGCTCCCAGGCGCCGCCATCGTCCAGGACGGCCCGCACCGCGGCCTTGCGCACCCAGCGGCCCTTGCGATCGACATCGCCATAAGCGGCGTACACCAGCCGCTCGACGCTGGCCAGGATCGCCTCCAGGGCCACGGCCGGGGCCGGCAGCTGGAGCCGTCGCACCACCGTCTCCTCCTTCACCCGCGGCACCAGGGGGTCGTCGTCGATGCCCCGGGCCAGCTCCCAGCAGCGCTTTCCTTCCGGGCCGAACTGCTGCTGGAAGGCGCCCAGAGGCAGCCGGGCGATGTCGCCCATGGTCTCCAGGCCCAGGAGTTGGAGCCGCCAGCGCATGGCCTCGCCGGCCGGGGCTACGCCGTAGGCCAGGTAATCGATGGGCAGGAGCGCCAGAAAGGCGGCCTCTTCGCCCGGCGGCACGACCTTGGCCAGCCCGGGCCGGGTTGTTTGAGCTGCAACCCGGGCCGCGAACTTGCCGCCGGCGACACCCAGCGAGGCCATGAAGCCGGTCCTCCGGTGCAGAGAGGCGATGAGCTCCTCGGCGAAGGGCTGGAGATCAAGTGAGAGGCCGCTCAGGGAGAGGTATGCCGTGCCCAGGCTTGGGCCCGCCTGCACCTCCGGGCTGTAGCCCTCCAGGAAGTCCAGCAGCTCCTCGGACCGGCGCTGATAGTGGGGCAGGTCCGGCGGCAGCACCAGCGCCTTCTGGCAAAGGCCGATGGCCTCGGACATGCGTCTGCCCCGCCGGACGCCGGAGGCTTCGGCGCCCAGGGAGCAGTCGAAGACGGTGGCCTCGCCGATGAGAAGGAGGCGGGCGGTGATGTCAGGCCGGCGCTGGCGCTCCACCTCGATGGCGAAGCGGGGGAAATGGACGCAGGCGATAGGCATAGGGGCGACCTCGATTCTGCCACCAAAGGATAGAACATGGGTGCTACTATGTCAAGCGTGCTGTGACCCCCTCTTGGCAAGCCAACTTCCGGTTGCTTATCATTAAATCGGGAATGAGGCCCCGTGCCGAAGTGGCGGAATTGGTAGACGCGGCAGACTCAAAATCTGCTGGGGGGCAACCCTCGTGCCGGTTCGAGTCCGGCCTTCGGCACCAGAAAACAACTTGATAAGCACGCCTGATGCGGAGTGGTGTAATGGTAGCACACGGGACTTTGGATCCCATGGTCCAGGTTCGAATCCTGGCTCCGCAGCCAGTAGTGGTACGCGCTCCCGGTACTCGCCTGTGGCGAGGGGCGACTGTTAACCACCAAGCCTGTAGGCTAGAATAATGCGGACGCGCTCCCCGGTACTCGCCTGCGGCGAGGGGCGGCAACCCCCACCGAGGGCAGAAGCAGGGAGTGCCAAGCGAATACGCGCTCCCCGGTAGCTCAATGGTAGAGCGGGCGGCTGTTAACCGCTAGGTTGTAGGTTCGAATCCTGCCCGGGGAGCCAGCTAAACTCCACGCGCTCGACGTCGGGGAGGAGGCCCTCGAGTTTGTCCGTGAGCGTCCGCCGAAGGATGGCGGCCCTGTGTTCGCCGGTGACGAGCAGGGTGGGGGTGCGGATGCCGCGGACGTCCGCCTCGCTGAGCGGCGGCAAGCCCGCTCCCAGGAGCTGGGACGCGTCCGCGGTGCGGTTCTCCCACATCTGCTGTTTCCTCTCCTCCGGTAGGTTGTCGAATGCCCGTGCCCCCAGCACGCCTGACACGAAGATCTTCGTCCCGCCCTCCAGGTCCCCGCGCCGGTAGGCCTTCGTCGCAGGATCCACGACCCTCGCTCCAAAGCCCGAAGATTTCACAGAGGCGTAAGCAGCGGGTCCCGGAGATCCGAGCATTAACTACGAACGCTAGCCGCCACGAGTCATGGGCTAGGCCAGTCCACCACCCTCCAGGGCCGTTTTGTACCGCCCCAACGCCATCAGTGGCCAGTAATTCCGGTACAGGTGGTAGTTGATATAGAAGTCGCGGGGGAAGCCCGTGCCCGTGAAATACGGCTCCTCCCACTGGCCGTCCTCCTCCTGCCGCTCCACCAGCCACCAGACTCCACGCTCAACCGCCTGCGCCTGTAGGGCATCGCCGTCCGGGCCAGCAGCCAGCAACCCCATCAGCGCCCAAGCCGTCTGCGAGGCCGTGCTCGGCCCGCGACCGACCAGCCGCGGGTCCTCGTAGCTCCCGCACTCCTCACCCCAGCCACCGTCTTCGTTCTGCCTGTCGATAAGCCAGCGCAGCGCCCGCCGCACATACGGTCGCGTCATCTCCTCGCCTGCTGTCTTGAGGGCAGGCAACACCGCCCCTGTGCCGTACACGTGGTTCACGCCCCAGCGTCCCCACCAGCTCCCATCCGGTCGCTGCTCAGCGCGGAGGTAGCGCAAGGCCCGGCGCAACGCAGGCGAGTCTCCATCCCCCAGCAGGGCCAACGCCTCCACGATGTGAGCGGTCACGTCCTCCGTGGGGTAATCGATCACCTCGCCGAAGTCGCAGAACGGTATCTGGGTAGCCAGCTTCTGAGTGTTGTCCTTATCGAAGGAGCCCCAGCCGCCGTTCTCGGACTGCATCGCCACCAGCCAGCGTCTTCCCCGCTCCAGCGCCCGCTCCCTGCGCTTCTCGTCGGGTCCGCCTCGGGCGGACGTGCGTGCCAGCGCAATCAGGACTTCCGCCGTGTCGTCGGTGTCGGGGTAGAGATCATTCTCGAACTCGAAGGCCCAGCCGCCGGGCGCCACGCCCTTCACGTTCACCTGCCAGTCGCCGCCGCTCAAGATCTGCTCGCTCAGTAACCAGCGGCCCGCCTTGACCAGCGCTGAGTGGTCAGGCGGCAGGCCGGAGTCCAGCAGCCCGATCATCGCCAGCGCCGTGTCCCAGACCGGAGACAGGCAGGCTTGCGGGTTGAATGTATGCTCGTCCTCCAGAGCAAATGGCCCTTCGAACCCCGCCAGCCCCTTCCGCATCACGGGGTGGTCCAGCGGATAGCCCCGCAGCTTGAGGGCGATGAGGGAGTACACCCACGGCGGTTGTATGCCCCCCCAGGAGCCGTCCGCCTCCTGGTGCGACACGATCCAGCGCTCGGCCGCTCGATAGGCTGCCCGGCGCAGCGGCTTGAAGGCGACACGCTCGTAGCGTCGAAGTAGGCCGTCCAGCGTGTGGAAGAAACGTCGCCAGTTGAGCCGTCCGTTGGGCCGCGGCAGCGAGTAGTCGATCCGGTGGCGCGGCGCCGGATAAAGTTCATCGATCTGCGCTGAATCGGGCACCGGGCAGAGAGGGCGCTCATTCAAGATGACAAGCATCGGCACTATGGTCGCCCGCGCCCAGGACGCGAAATCGTAGATGTTCAGAGGGAACCACGGCGGCAAAAATATCATCTCCGGCGGCAACACCGGCACCCCCCGCCAGTCCCACTGCCCGAACAAGGCCAGCCATATCTTGGTGAACACGCGGACCTTGGGCACCCCACCCGCGGACAGGACAAACTCCTGCGCCTTCCGCATGGGTGGGTCTTTCGCTGAAATACCCGCCAGTTTCAGCGCGAAGTAGGACTCCACAGTGGCGCTGATGTCCGGTGGACCCTCATGGTAGATCCCCCAGGTTCCGTCCGGCCGCTGCTGACTGCGAAGGTAGTAGGCGATCTTGCGCCAGCGTCCCTCCTCCGCGGCCCCCAGGAAGTGCGTTAGCAGCAAGTACTCCGCCGCCATGCAGACGTTGGACTCCATCTCACCCCACCAGTAGCCGTCCGGATGCTGCGTCCGCAGAAAGTACTGTTGGGAACGGCGGATCGCCTCGTCGACCGCCCGCACGAGTCCGGCCTCAGTAGTTGACGGGCTTACCTCTCTCATGGGCAACTTCCCACGGTTCTTGACATGCCTCCGGCCCTCACGCAGGCATCGCCAGTGGTGATCCCTGAAATGCTTCCATGAACGCCTCCAGCCACGGCCGATGTCGGTCCAGCACCACCCCGATGGCGCTCTCCGCCTGCCTCCCGAGTCCAGTCCGGCAGAGCAGGACCGGTTTCCCTCTGTAATCGCCCAGACGGGATTGCATATTCGCCCGCGTCTGCGCGCTTACGGTCGACGAGGCGTCGCTCCAGCCTCGCCAGCTCCTGGCTCATGGCGGCGAATACGGCGATCATCGAGCGATCGGCTCCTCCTGGCGGGCCTCTTGCTCCTCCGCTCGCTTTGAGCGACCGAATCCGCGGATGTGCCGCCCCGGGATGACGGAGCGGGCCGCCAGCTCCAGCAACACCGTGGGTTTCTCCATCGCCTCCAGGAGGGCGGATCCCTCAAAGCCACAGTGCATCATGCAGGTGTCGCAGCGGGGGTCCCGGCCTAAGCCATAGGCGTCCCACTGGACGGTGGTCATCAGTTCTTCGTACGTTTGCGCATGCCCATCAGCAATCAGGTAGCAGGGCTTGCGCCAGCCAGCTGGCGTGTAGGTGGGGGTGGTCCACTGGCTGCAGCTGTAATCCCGCTTGCCCTGAAGGAAGTCCAGGTACAGAGGGTTGTTGTAGAAGCGGATCCCATCCTGGCAGCCTTCGAAGATGCGGCGGAAGAAGCTCTGCGCCTCCCCTCGCTGCATGAAAATATCGTGGTGCGCCACCTCCTTGTACTGAAACCCCGGCGACACCATCATCCCCTCCACGCCCAGACCGTTCAGCCTGGCGAACAGCTGGTGATACTCCTCCGGCCGGTTGCCGCTGAACAGCGTGGTGTTGGTGCAGACGCGATAGCCCCTGGCACGGGCCTCCTTGATCGCCGTGATCGCCACGTCGTAGACGCCCTGGCGCTCCACGGCGATGTCGTGCGTCTCCCTCAGGCCATCCAGGTGCACCACGAAGGAGAAGTAGGGTGAGGGCGGGATGACCTTCATCCCCTTCTTGAACAGCAAAGCGTTCGTGCACAGGTAGACGA
>JACPQO010000207.1 GCA_016190405.1 Chloroflexota bacterium
CCACCATGCCGGCCTCCCGGTGTCCTGGCACCGAGCAGTAGAACTGGTACTCGCCGGGCTCCATGCGCTTGACGTAGTCGGCAACGAGGTGCTTTGCGACGCTGGGGTGCAAGTACACTCCCCCCTCGTGGACCGCGCGGATGGCCGTCAGGAGGTCGGCGCTGGAGGCCCCCTTCAGGACGTAGCCGGAGGCGCCAGCGTAAAGCACCTGGAAGAAGTGGTCGTAATCGTCGTGCATGGTGAGGGCCAGGACCTGGACCTGGGGCAGGTTCTTCTTGATGGCCGCCGTGGCCTCGAAGCCGTTCATATCTGGCATAGCGATGTCCATCAGGACCACGTCAGGGAGCAGTTCGCGTGCCTTCGTCAGCGCCTCGCGCCCGTCGGCCGCTTCGGCGATGACCTCCATGTCCGGCTGCGCCTCAAGGATCATCCGGACGCCCTCGCGCACGATGGCATGGTCGTCGGCGATGAGGACGCGGATCTTGCTCACGGCCCCTGCGCCTCCGATTCAAGCGGTATCGTTGCCTTGATTCGCGTTCCCTGTCCGGGAGCAGACTCGACCACGAGTTCGCCGCCCACCAGGGCGATACGCTCTTCCATACCGGCGAGACCGAGCGCACGCGCACTGTCCTCTGAACTCATAACCGCGGCGATGTCGAAGCCCTGACCGTCGTCCTCGACGACCAGCGAGACGCTTCCGTTTTCTCGTTGAATTTGGATGCGCGCCGATGCGGCGCCCGAGTGGCGGACGATGTTCGTCACCGCTTCCTGAACGACGCGGAAGATGCAGGTTTCGACCGGCGGCGAGAGGCGGTCCTTCAGGCCCGAGGCCCTGAGCTCCAGGCGGATGCCCTTCTCCCCCAGCCGGGCCTCAGCGAAAGCGCGTAGAGCGGGCACCAGGCCCAGGTCATCCAGGGCCGCGGGTCGCAGGTCCACCACCAGGTGGCGGATCGCCTCAATGCTCTGGGCAGCCAGGGACTGGGCCCGCTGGAGGCGCTGGCGGGCGGCATCGGGCTCCCGGCTCAACGCGTCCTCGGCCGCCTCCAGGCCCATCACGATGCCCGTGAGGGCCTGGCCGGTCTCGTCGTGGAGTTCGCGGGCGATGCGCTGGCGCTCTTCCTCCTGGGCGGAGATCACTTTCTCCAGCAGGCGGCCGCGGACCTCCTCCTTGCGCTGCAGTTCCTCGTAGAGGCTCTGCACCTCGCGGGTGCGTTCTTGGACGCGCTGCTCCAGCTCCCGGTCTCGGCGCTCGATCTCCTCGAGGGACCCCTTCAGCTTGACCCGCATGCTTTCGAACGTATTGGCCAGCGTGCCCACCTCATCCTTCCGAGTGGACGTAATAGGCGTGTCCAGGTCGCCGCCGGCCATCTTCTCCGCTCGCGACGTGAGGACGGTCAGCGGCTTCACCACCTGCCGGACGTCGAACCAGGCCAGCCCCGCGGCCAGAACGAGAGCGAGGATGCCAAAGAGCAGGATCCGCTGCTGGAGGTCGTCCGCCACGGCCAGGGCGACATCGGTCTCCTGCTCGACGGCGATGCCCCAGCCCGGCATCGTGCTGAGGGGGGCGTAGGCCACGATGTGGCTCTCACCGTCTTCCGAGGGCTTGTGGACGCGAACGCCGGCCACCCCCTCAGCCAGGAAGTCGGCCAAGCCCGATGCGTGAGTGCTGGTACCGGTCAGTTCTGGAGCATCCGCCGCCAGGACCAGGCCCTCCCGTGTAAGGAGCTCGGCGTGGGCTTCCTGCCCTAGCTGAGGGGACGGCAAGAGGTTCAGATCGGGGTCGCCGAGGTCCAGCCGGCGGACCAGCACTCCGTACGGCTCGCTGCCGGATCCGCCAACTGGCGCGGCGATGCAGGCGGTGGGCGCTGATTGCTCACGGCACGGGCCGACAGCACCCGCGCCCTGGCCCAAGGCTGTCGAGACCACGGGCTCGCTGAATAGGACCGTCATGTCGCCCTCCGCCGAGAGCACGTCCGTCCAAACCAGGCTGCCGTCAGTCTGGAAGAGAGCCAGGCTCGAGGCGGGCAGGAACCCCACGAAGCCGGAGATGCTCTCACCTGGATCGAAGCCGGGCTCCTGCCACTCCCCGGCCACATGTTCGGCCACGACCTTGGTCCGAGCCAAGGTGCGCTGCATGACGTCGTCCACGTGAATGGCCATGGCCCTGGCCCAGACCAGGCGCTCCTTCTTGGCGGCGTCTCGGCTGTCGTCGACGGCGGAAATGGCAAGGTATGCGAAGACGCCAAGGATCACCGCCAGGCCCAGGGCCACGCTGATAGTGATCCGGTACTGCATCCGCAATCGGCCCAGGATGTCCATTTCACGAAACTCCAACGTAACTGCCAAGTCAATTATATTCGCCCGAAGCTGGATATGCCTGTTTCAGGCCACGCATGAGTGCATCGTGAACGTACATGGTACATGCCCATGTTCGTCCAGCGGTGTCCTAGCGGCCCCCTAGCCGCGAGCGCCCTACCTGACGGGCGTTTCTCCGTTCAGTGTAGAATAGGGCCACCATGGACGGGCCGCTCGTCCGCTACGTCTCAACCGCCGACGGCGTCAGTATCGCTTACTGGACGCTGGGCCAGGGACCGCCGCTGCTGCAGCTCCCGCCCCTCCCCCACAGCCACATCCTGAAAGAGTGGGAGATCCCGGCGCAGCGACGGATGTTCGAGATGGCGGCCGCGGAGAGGACCTTCGTGCGTTACGATGGACGGGGCACCGGGCTCTCGCAGCGGGACGTCGAGGACTTCTCCCTGGAGTCGATGCTCCTGGACCTGGACGCCGTCGTCGACGAGCTCGACGCTGAGAGCGTGGCCCTTGAGGGCGTGTACAACACGGGCGCGGTGGCCATCGCCTACGCTGCCCGATATCCGGAGCGTGTGTCCCGCCTGATCCTCTGGTGTCCGGTGGTCGATGGGTCCATCCCCAGGGACAACCCCCAGCTACACGCGCTCCGCGGGCTACTGGAGACTAACTGGGAGCTGTTCACGCAGACGGTGGCCCACGCCCTCATCGGCTGGTCCGAACCGGATACGTCGCGCCAGTTCGCGGAGGTCGTCCGGGCCGGCATCACTCAGAGCACCCTCCTGGCCCTGGTCTCCGCCATTCATGGGTGGAACGTGTGGGAGGAACTGCCCCGGGTGCGCTGCCCGGCGCTCGTGCTGCACCGGCCGGACAATCCGCTTGTCCCGGAGGGAACCATAGAGCGTGTAGCCGCGGCCATCCCGCATGCGCAGCTCGCTCTGTTCGAGGGCAACTCCCCCACCCCGTACGTGGGCGATTGGCGGGCGATCGCCCGGGCCATCGGCGGCTTTCTGGGGCTGACGCTGGCGGCCAGGGCGGGCGCGACTGGCAGACGCGCCCTGCGTCTGCTCTCGATGAAGAACGAAGCGCTCACTCCGCGAGAGCGGGAGATCGTCGACCTGGTTGTGCGCGGGCTGACGAACCGCCAGATAGCCGACGAGCTCTATCTCTCGGAGAAGACCGTAGGGAACCACGTTGGGCGCATCCTGGTCAAGCTGGACCTGCCGTCGCGCACCCGGCTGGCGGCCTACGCTGTGGAACACGGTCTGACCGGCAAGTCGGCCTGAAACATCGTCACCCCCAAGATTAGGGCGTTTTCCCCTATCGGGTTGCCTCCGATCCCACGTACCGTGGGGTCAATCGCTGTAAGTTGCCGAGCGAAGTGGGGAAAGAACACGCTCGGGAAAGGGGGCACGACTATGTTCTGGGCAGACCGGACCAACAAGGTGGCGGGCGTTACGCTGCTGCTCCTGGCCGCGCTTGTCATCGTCAACCTCGTGTTGGTGACGGCGGCCGTGGGCGATGCCGACCCGGTGAAGCGAGGCGACATCGAGGGCATGTTGCGGGACATCAACGACAACAAGGCGTTGTTCTTCCTCGGAACCGCGTTCAGCATCGCCACCGACGCCGCGGCCCTGCTGGCGGCGGCTGCGATGCTGTACCTGGTGTTCTGCGACCGCAGCCGCGTGCTCGCGCTGCTCGCCTTCGTCGGCCTCCTCGCGGCCGGCATCGCCTTTCTTGCGGCCGACACGGCAAGCCTGACCGTCGGCGTCCTGGCGGCGGACTTCGTGGAGAAAGGGGGAGCCGGAGGGATAGCCGCCGACGACCCCGTGATCCTCCAGTCGGCGCGAGCGGTGGCCGCGTTCTCGGGGCTGGCCGACCCGATCGGCAACACGGCGCTCGGCTTTGGCCTCCTGGCGCTCGGGTCGCTTTTGGCCCGGGCGCCGGAGGGGGAGGTGAACCCGCCGCGCTGGCTGGGCGGTCTGGCGATTCTCTCCGGACTGGCGATGCTCCTGGGCTGGGTCGTCGCGGCCGACACCGATACGGGCATCGTGGTCATCAGCATCGGGATCATAGGCACCCTGCTGTTGCTCGTCATCCTAGGTGGCTGGCTGCTGATCCAGCCGGAGCGGGGGGAATCTCGTCCGGCGACGGCCTAACGTATGACTAATCGCTGCAGCGCTTGCGGAGCGAAACGGGCAGCGACTCTCGGAAAGGACGATGCGATGAGGAACCGGCTATCGACCGTGCGAAAGGTCCTTCCCCTCACTGCCGCGGCCCTCGTTGCCGTCACCGCAGCCACTCTCCTTCTCGCCGGATGCGGGGATAACGGCGAGAAGACGATCGGAACGCTCACCCTCACGGCCACCGACTTCGCCTTTGACGTTCAGGGCGACCCAAAGCCGGGCCCCATCTCCATCACGATGCCCAACGACGGGGAGTACGAGCACCACGCCCAGTTCTTCCGGATCGAAGACGGCCACACCATGGACGAGCTTCTTGAGGAGCTGGAGCAACTGAGCGACGAAGACATCACGCTCCCGGAGTGGGCTGTCTGGGTCGGCGGCCCGGGCATCCTGTCGCCCGGCGAGACGGCCGAACTCTTCGTCGACTTCGAGGCCGGCCACTACGCGTTCCTGTGCCTCCTCGACGACCCGGACGGCGTCCCTCACACGGAGAAGGGGATGCGCGGCGAGATCACGATCGAGGGCGAGGAGAATACTGCGTCGCTTCCGGCGGCAGACGTCGAGATCACCGGTGAGGACGACGGGACGGGCCAAAGCTACGCCTTCGGCGGTCTGCCGGACTCCATCGAGGCGGGCGAGGCCGTGGTCGAGTTTCGGAACGACGGCTCCGAGCCGCATGAGCTGCAGATCGCGCGTGTCCCCGACGAACTCACCGTGGAAGACGTGCTCCGCATCTTCTTCGAGGAGGTGGAGCCGCCCGAAGAGTTCGAGTACGTCGCCCTCGGCGGCCCCCAGGTCATGCTCCCGGGCGACTCGACGCGGGCGCGGATCAACTTGCAGTCGGGACGCTACGTCTTCATCTGCTTCGTCCCCAACGCTGAAGGCGTCCCCCACGCTGCGCTCGGCATGGCGGCGCAGCTCGACGTCCGCCCCTGAGTGGCGAAGGCAGGCACTGGCTGGCTGCTCGCGTGCTGTCCCGACTTCTCGGCCCGCGTTTTCGGCCGGGCCTTACGGTCTTCGCCGTGTACGCGCTGGCCCTCGCGGCCTACGTCTGGCTGGCAGGAGGGCGGGACTGGAGCGGCTTCCCCTGGTGGGCGCTGACTGGACTTGCCGTGAGCCTGCTTATCAGCCTTGAGCTGGCAGGCAGTACTCCCATCTATAAGAGCGGGCTGCACGAAGAGCGCCTGCTGACAGTGCAGCTCCTGGAGGAGCGCTGCACGGGCAAGGCGATGTGCGAGCAGGTGTGTCCGAAGAGCTGTTTCGAGGTCGACAACAAGCGGCACAAAGCGGTGATCGTCGCGGGACATGAGTGCGTACAGTGCGGCGCCTGTATCGTCCAGTGTCCGGAAGACGCGCTGGCCTTCACCTATCCCGACGGGAGGACGATCGCGCCGGAGCAGATCCGGCGGTACAAGCTCAATATGCTCGGCGAACGCGCAAAGGCGGTGTGAACGGAGGTAAGCAGGCCCCAGGTGAAAGCCCGTCCGCCCGGTCCACTCAGTCGCCTCTTGTTCCGCCTTCCAGTCTGGCTGTACCGGGCGAAGATGGGGTGGGTACTGGACGGGCGCTTTCTCTTGCTGGCGCATGTCGGACGGAGGACGGGCCGCATGCGTCAAGCCGTCCTTGAGGTCATCGATTTCGACGCGGAACAGTCCATGTACTTCGTCGCCTCGGCCTGGGGCGACAAGGCGGACTGGTTCCGCAACATCGCCATCAGGCCGGACGTGGAGATAACGGTGGGTCGGCGCAAGATGAGGGCGCTCGCCGACATCCTGTCGCCTGGGGAGAGCCGGAGAATTCTCCGCGAGTACGGCCGGCGGCACCGGATCGCCGCCGCCGCCCTCACTCGCTTGTTCGGCTATTCGGGCTTCGACGCGATTGCTGAGTCTGTTCCGGCGGTTGCATTCAGATCGGGCGTCAGGGGCGGCTCGAACCGCGGGCCGGGGTTCGAATCGGTGTTTTGACTCCGCGGGAGGCAGACCCTATACTGATCTCGGCTTCTGGAATCGGTTCCAGCGACCTCGACCGGCCGCTCGAAGCCCGCACGGCGGGCCGAAAGGAGGTTCGGATGAAC
>JACPQO010000190.1 GCA_016190405.1 Chloroflexota bacterium
ATGTAGGGCTCTGCGACGGCTTGGATGCTGATGGCCGTCTGGACTCGAGTGGGGATGCCGCGCTGCTCCAGGGCGTCCTGGAGGGCGAGGGCGTTGATGATGGTGGCCAGCATGCCTGCGTAGTCGCCGGTGGCGCGGTCCAAGCCGGCGGCGGAGGCCTCGGCGCCGCGGAAGATGTTGCCACCACCGACGACGATGGCGACCTGGATGCCCATCTGTTGCACATTGTTGAGCTGGCCGGCGATGGTGTTTAGCGTGACGGGGTCGATGCCATAAGAGCGGTCGCCCTGGAGGGCTTCGCCGCTGAGCTTGAGGAGGACGCGATTGAAGGGGGGGTCGGCCATCGGATGGACCCCCTAACGCCCCAGCTCGAAGCGGGCGAAGCGGCGCACCCGGATGTTTTCGCCGGTCTTGCGGATGGTGTCCGTGATCAGGTCCTGGACGGTGAGGGACTCGTCGCGGATGAAGGGCTGGAGGAGGAGGCAGAGCTCCTTGGGGTCCCCCTCGGCGCCGTCCGGGACGTCCTGAGCGGAGAGGTAGCGGGGGTTAGCCCCCGCTACCTGGAGGGCGATGTGCTGAGCGAGCTGGCGGAAGTCCTCGGTGCGGGCCACGAAATCGGTCTCGCAGTTGAGCTCCACCAGAGCGCCCAGGCGGCCGTCGTGGTGGATGTAGGCCTGGACGAGGCCCTGGGCGGTGGCCCGTTCGGCCTTCTTGGCGGCCATGGCGAAGCCCTTCTGCTTGAGCAGTTCGGCGGCCTTGCCCAGGTCGCCGCCGGCCTCCTCCAGGGCGCGCTTGCAATCGAGCATGCCGGCGCCGGTGAGTTCGCGCAGCTCTTTGACGTAGGCGGCGGAGACAGGCACTGGGGCGGGTCCAGGGCTAGCCGGGCTCAGCGCTCTCGGCCTGGGAGGCGTCTTCCTCGCGGCTGGGCTCCGGTTCGTCGGGGGAGGCGATGTAGCCGGTCTCCTGGTAAGCGCTAACCTCGATGTCTTCGGCCTCCAGTTCGGCCTTCTGGGCGTACTCGCGGGTGGTCAGACCTTCCAGGACGGCGTCGGCGATACGGGCCGAGATGAGCTTGATGGCGCGGATGGCGTCATCGTTGGAAGGGATGGGGTAGTTGATGACGTCGGGGTCGCAGTTGGTGTCGACGAGGGCGGCGATGGGGATGCCGGTGCGCCGGGCCTCCTTGACGGCGATCTCCTCCTTGGTGGTGTCGACGATGAAGACGGCGCCGGGGAGCGAGGTCATCTCTTTGATGCCGCCCAGGTAGCGGTTAAGGCGGGCGATCTCCTCTTCCAGGCGCAGGCGCTCCTTCTTGGGCAGAGAGTCGAGCTCGCCGCGCGCCTTGGCGTCTTCCAGGCGGACCAGGTGGTCGATGCGGCCCTGGATGGTCTGGAAATTGGTGAAGGTGCCGCCCAGCCAGCGGGTGGTGACGTGGGGCATGCCGCAGCGCTTGGCTTCCGACTCCACGGTCTCCTGGCCCTGGCGTTTAGTGGCCACGAAGAGGATGGTCTGGCCGTTGGCCACCAGGTCGCGCACGAAGGCGCAGGCCTCATCGAGGCGGTCGACGGTCTGCTGGAGGTCGATGATGTGGATGCCGTTGCGCTCGGCGAAGATGAATTTCTTCATCTTGGGGTTCCAGCGGCGGGTCTGGTGTCCGAAGTGAACCCCCGCCTCCAGCAGGGCTTTCATGGATACGGCTGTAGCCAAATAGCCTCCTTGAACGTGGGAAGGTGTCCAAAGGGGAGTATATCAGGGGGGCATGCGTATCACAAGGGAACCAGGTGGGTATGCGGCAGAGTAGTGTCCGACGCATCCTATGCGGCAGGTGGGTCTTGCCTTGATCAGCGGCTAGCTGCTATATTTGGGGTTGAAGGCTGCCCTAAGGGGCGGTCTTCTCTACACAGGAGGTCGAGGAGTCTTGCCGGTCTACGAATACAGTTGCGCCCGCGGGCACCAGTACGAGCGGGTGGAGGGGTTCGACGCCCCCGCAGAGCACGCCTGTCCCCACTGTGGCGGCTCTTCCCGCCGCCGCCTGAGCCTGCCGGCCGTAATCTTCAAAGGGTCCGGATTCTACAGCACGGACAACCGCAAGAGCTGGTCCGGCGGCAACGGCGGCTCCAGCGAAGGCGCATCGGGAGATTCAGGGCACTCTCACGACAGCGGGAGCGATAGCAAAGCGGAGCCTACGGCGGCGGGTAGCGGGCCAGACTCATAAGGACGCGGAACGGATAAACGCACGGGCCGTCCCGAAAGGGGCGGCCCATTGTTTTGGCAACAAGGACCAGTGGAAGAGGGAACAGGGAAGAGCACGGGTGAGTGCTTTTCCAGAACCCCGGGTTACGGCATGATGGCGGCATGCGGGTGGTCATCCAGCGGGTGAGCCGGGCCTCGGTGTCGGTGGGAGGCGAGACAGTGGCCTCGATAGGGTGGGGGCTGCTGGTGCTGGTGGGCGTGGCGCCAGGCGACGACGAGGCGGAGGCGCGCTGGCTCGCCCGCAAGTGCGCCGAGCTGCGCATCTTCTCCGATGCGGAAGGGAAGTTCAACCTGTCGCTGCTGGAGGTGGGGGGAGAGGCGCTGGTCGTTAGCCAGTTCACGTTGCTGGCGGACGCCCGCCGGGGCCGCCGGCCGAGCTTCGAGGGGGCCGCCGCGCCGGAGGTGGCGGCCCCGCTCGTGGAGACGTTCGCCGAGGCGATGAGGGAGACGGGCGTGGCGACCCGGACCGGCCGTTTTGGGGCGAAGATGTCCGTGGAGCTGGTGAACGAGGGGCCGGTTACGATACTGCTGGACAGCGAGGAGTTGGACCGGCCGCGACGGGGATAGGCTGGTGATTTCGGGGAGAATTCGCGCCCGGAGGGGCGTTTCGGTATCTGGTGGGCTGAACCCCCATTAAGAATAGATGTCTAGGCCGCGGAGATAAAGTGGCCGACGGTTTGGTAGAACTGCCCCTGCCAGTCAGTCCAAATGGTCACGGGTAGTCGCATCTGTTGCCATAGCCTGCCGAGGGAAGATCTTGGACTTGAACACGTATAGAAGTCCGCCGTTTTGGCGGACCAGTTCCCACTGAATGGCGTGGCGGTTACGAACGATGAACAATGGACGCAGGCCGAGGAAGTGGCACATGTCCAGCTTGGTGATCAGCTCGTCGGCTGGCATGTAATCCCAGGTATTCTTGACTTCGACGCCGAAGCCCCTTCCGGCGGAATCCTCAAAGATGAAATCGAGGTCGTGTTCTGATTCGGTCCAGGCACGATCTCGGTACGCTCGTACTTTGCGTCCGACTCTTCGCAGACCCAGGCGGGTGAGTCCAAGGTCAACAAGAGTCTCCGCGTATACACCAGTCGCTTTGTTCATGCTTTCGGTTGAATACTGCGAGACCAAGTTGACGTGGGCCTGGATAGCGCGGCGGACAAAACGCCGGCTTTTCCTCCAGACAAGCACAAGCCTCGTGTATGGCGTTTCGACTTCCTCAGACTCTAGGAGGCTGCCACGCAGTGCCTGAACCGCTCGGTAAGTATATGTGTGGAAATGCTTGTCCTCGAACAGGACCTGCAACTGACTAATGTGGTAGATCGAATCGCGAGTGATCCGTGATGGAGTGCCCTTCGAGGTGTATATCCAGTGGCTACTGTTGCGAAAGAACTGAGCTACGTCCTCGAGCACCTCTTGGGGGACGGGTTTTTCCTGTATTGGTCCCTCGGATGGCTCTTCTTCAAGAAACATCAACGTCCAGGCTCATGTCCAGGGCCTTCGCCGAGTGGGTGAGGGCGCCCATCGAGATGAAGTCGACGCCGGTCTCCGCCACCTGGCGGGCGTTCTCCAGGGTGATGCCGCCGGAGGCTTCCAGGACGGGCCTGGGCGCGTAGCCCGCGGCCAGCGCCACAACCTCTCTCATCTGTTCCACCGGCATGTTGTCCAGGAGCAGCTCGTGGGCGCCGGCGTCCAGCGCCTGCCGCGCCTCCTCGACGGTGGTGACCTCGATCTCAACGGTGAGGCCGGGGTTAGCGTCGGTCGCCAGGTGCACCGCGTCGGCCACCCCGAGGCCGCGCGCCCGCAGGGCGGCCAGGTGATTGTCCTTGACGAGCACGGCTTCGGCCAGGCTGGCGCGGTGGCTGCGGCCGCCGCCGGCGCGGACCGCGTACTTCTCCAGGGCGCGCAGGCCGGGCGTGGTCTTACGGGTATCGCGGAGCCGGCAGCCGGTGCCCTCCATGGCCTGGACTACCC
>JACPQO010000191.1 GCA_016190405.1 Chloroflexota bacterium
CCCCGACGCCCTGTTCTTCGACCGGCCCATCAGCGTCGAGGATGTGCTCGATTCGCCGCTGGTGGTGGACCCGCTGCACTTGCTGGAGATCGTGATGCCCTGCACCGGCGGCGCCGCCCTGGTGGTCGTCTCGCCGCAGCGCGCCCGGGAGGCGGCCCAGCCGCCGGCCTGGCTGCTCGGCGCCGGCGAGTACTCCACCGGGATGATGCTATCGCAGGCCCCCAGCCTCACCACCTCGCCCATCGCCGTCTCGGCCCCCAAAGCGTTCCAGATGGCCGGGGTGACGCCCGCGGACATCGACCTGGTCTCCGTATACGACTGCTACACCATCACGGTGCTGGTCACCCTGGAGGACGCCGGCTTCTGCCCCAAGGGCCGCGGCGGGCCCTTCGTGGAAGAGCACGACCTCACCTATACGGGCGACCTGCCCCTGAACACCCACGGCGGCCAGCTCTCCTTCGGGCAGCCCGGCCTGGCCGGCGGCATGTCCCACGTTACCGAGGCGGTCCGCCAGCTTCAGGGCCGCGCCGGCGCCCGCCAGCTCAAGCACTGCGAGCTGGCTTTCGTCAACGGCAACGGCGGCATCATGAGCGAGCAGGCATCGCTGGTACTGGGGAGATGAGGATGCAGGCCGGTTTCGCGTTCAGCGGCCGGGGTGAAGGGGACCACCCACCGCGCACTGAAGTGCGCGGCTTGAAGGGGAGCCGCCGACTTCAGTCGGCGGGGTTGGAACAAGAACGGCAACGGCGGCATCATGAGCGAGCAGGCCTCGCTGGTACTGGGGGTGTAGGAGACATGAGACAGGAGGGAGGAGACACGCACAGATGGGAGGCGGGGATCATGTCCCATGTCGCATGTCCCATGTCTGTGCCCACTGAGATCAGGTCATGACCACAAGCGACAGACCGCCGGAACCAGCCGAGTACCGCAAGCCCCTGCCCCAGCCCTCGCCCGTCTCCCGCCCCTTCTGGGACGGGACCAAGGACCACGAACTGCGCCTCCAGCGCTGCCGCGATTGCGGCCAGCACATCTTCTATCCCCGCAGCATCTGCCCCTTCTGCCTCTCGGAGCACCTGGAGTGGGTGGTGGCCAGCGGCCGCGGCAAGGTCCATTCCTACACCGTCGTGCGTCGGGCCATGAACCCCGCCTTCCAGGACGACGTACCGTACCTTCTGGCCATCGTCGAACTGGACGAAGGCCCGCGCCTGACCACCAACATCGTCAACTGCCCCCCCGACGAGGCGCGGGTGGACATGCCCGTCCAGGCCGCTTACGATGACGTTACCCCCGATATCACGCTCCTGAAGTTCGAACCCCTGTTGGGGCCAGAGGCGAATTGAGGAACATGGGGAGCGGCCAGGGTCTGGTTCCTGGTTCCTAGTTCCTGGTTCCTGCCAGTCACGGAGGTTGCATGGGCTCTGTCGTAAAAAAGCGGCGCAAGAAGATCAGCAAGCACAAGCACCGCAAGATGCTGAAGAAGACCCGCTGGCAGCGCCGGCACAAGTAGGGGTCGTCCGCCAACGACCGTGCGCAGGCCAGCCGGGCATCGAGACCCGATATGCTCAGGCGAATACGCAGCGCAGTCCGCAGGGAACGAGAACCCGACCCCCTGGTGAAGGTGGCCGGCATGCCCACCCGCCACGAGGCCGAGACCTGCCTGGAGACCCTCCAGGCCCGCGGCATCTACGCCGAGCTGCGCGAGGACGCCATGGGCGCCTTCGAGCTGTGGGCGCAGGCCAGCGTGGAGCCCCTGGCCCGCCTCATCCTGGGCCTCTCCGGCCGCAGCGTCATCCGCGTGGCGCGGCGGAAGGGTGACGCCCCGGAGGGGAAACGATGACTAGAGAGAGGAAGCTAGGAAGTTGATTACGCGCGTCCACATCAAGGGATATAAGTCTCTGAGGGACGCAGAGATTTCGTTTCACCCCCTGACCGTCATATCGGGGCCGAACGCTGCGGGAAAGAGCAACCTGCTGGACGCTCTTGGCCTGCTCAGTCGCGTTGTCACCAGACGCAGTCTGAAGGAAGCATTTGAGGAGCACCGAGGCCTTCCACTCGAGGCCTTCACAATCGATCGCAGCCTAAACGATCTGATATCCCATGGGAAAGCGGAATTCGAGATGGAGGTGGACGTAGAGCTGTCGCCGTCTGTTGTCAAGGAAACTGAAGAGCTTGTCCAAAAGATGCGGGAGAGCCTCCCTCAGAGCACGCCATCTGCTCCCAGTCGCCGACTGATTCTTGAAAAGTACCTTAGATATGGCATCCGCCTCCGCATTATGACCGACTCAGGACTTCTACAGGTCGTGGGTGAGCGCCTCAGTGCCATCAACCGACTGGGCGCAGAGAAGCAGTCGCGAAAGCCGTTCATCGAAACGAAGGATAAGGACAACCGAATTCACCTGCGCATGGAGAGGCAGGGACATCCGACGTACCATGATATCGGCCTTGACCACGCAATAGCGTCCATGCCCCTTTACGCTCCTCACCATCCGCACATTGCCGCATTTAAGGAAGAGCTGTCTCGCTGGCGATTCTACTACCTCGAACCGAAGACGATGCGCGTCGAAAGCGGCCTGAAGGTAGCAGACACCCTGGGGCCCTATGGAAGCGACCTAGCCGCCTTCTATAACACCCTCCGGAGTCGGGAGCCCAGACAGTTTGACGCGTTAAATCACACCCTACGAGAGGTACTACCGGCAGTGAAAGGTGTGGACGTAGAGCGAACCACGATGGGTCTGCTGCGGCTCAATGTGCTCGAGGACGGCACGACGTATTCGGCGGGGGTAATTTCTGAAGGGACGCTGAGAGTGCTGGGCCTCTTGGCTATCACAAATGCTCTTTCGCCCCTCACCGTGGTCGGTTACGAGGAGCCTGAGAACGGAGTGCACCCTCGAAGGCTAAAGCTGATTGCCGAGCTCTTCAAGAACGCGGCGGTCAGGGGGAACTGCCAATATGTCATCAACACCCACTCACCTATTCTGCCTGAGTTCTTTGCTCCAGAGAACCTCGTCCTTTGCACTCGCGAGGATGGCTCGACCAAGTTCAGCCAATATAAGCTCGGCCCGTTGTTTATGCGCCCGGAGGTTGAAAGAGTACTAGCGCAGGGAGAACCGGAGGAGACATCTATCGCCGAAAAGCTCCTCCGTGGCGACTTCGGTGGCTAGCCTCTCGCTTGCCCTCTTCTTGGAGGACATTGGACAGATGAGGTTCGTGAATAGCCTCATCAAGCGCGTCGCCACCGAACACAGTCCACCGTTAGACGTTGAGGCGGTGACCCGAAATGCGACGGGGGGCAAGGCGCGCGTTGTTGCGGAGCTCAGGCGGTACCTTCGCGACTTGATTCTGGGTGAGGACGTTCCGGACATACTCGTCATCGCTGTGGACTGTGATTGCCAGAGCAGAACTCGACTGGCTCGAGCACTCACGCAGCTGGTAAACGAGGCGTCGGTTGCATCTTGCCTCGTACTTGGTTTGCCTGAACCTCACGTAGAGCGTTGGTACCTCGCGGACCAGGCGGCGATTCAGCGGGTCACGCGCGCTCCCGGCATGCCGGCGTTGCCTCCCCCTCGATGCCGTAAGGACCTCTTCAAGAGAGCTCTCTCGGACGCCTTCGCGGCCGGCGGATTATATCCTCCCCTTGGTGGGATAGAATATGCGGAGGAGATTGTCAGGGAGATGGATTTAGCGGTGGCCGCAGCAAGCGACTCGTCCCTCAATGCCTTTGTCGGCGGCCTAAGGAGCTGCTTTCAGCGTTCACTCGCTCAGCAGGAGTCGCCGTGACCACCACGGCATCCGGCCTCCACGCCCTCGGCGCGGCCGCCCGCCAGGCGGCGCGACAGCTCGCCCGCGCCTCCACCGACGCCAAGAACCGCGGCCTGCGCGACATCGCCGACGCTCTGCTGGAGCGCGAAGGGGACGTCCTGCGCGCCAACCAGCACGACGTCCAGGGCGGCCGCCAGGCCGGTCTCTCCGATGCCGTCCTCGACCGCCTCCTCCTCACCCACGAGCGGCTGGAGGCCATCGCCGCCGACGTCCGCCAGGTGGCGCTGCTGCCCGACCCCATCGGCGAGATGCTCGACATGCGCACTTTGCCCAACGGCCTCCAGGTGGGCCGCCGGCGCGTGCCCCTGGGCGTCATCGGCGCCATCTACGAGAGCCGGCCCAACGTCACCGTGGACATCGCCTCCCTCTGCCTGAAGTCAGGCAACGCCTGCGTCCTGCGCGGCGGCAAGGAGGCCCTGAACTCCAACCGCGCCCTGGCCGCCGCCGTCCGCCAGGCCATCGCCGCCGCGGGCCTGCCCCAGGACGCCGTCCAGTTCATCGATAACCCGGACCGGGCCCTGGTGGGCGAGCTGCTGAAGATGCGGGACGCCATCGACCTCATGGTCCCCCGCGGCGGCGCCGACCTCATCCGCTACGTGGCAGAGAACGCCGCCATGCCCGTCCTGACCGGCGGCACCGGCGTCTGCCACACCTACGTGGACCGCGCCGCCGATATCGACAAGGCCGTGCCCGTGGTCCACAACGCCAAGACCCGCAAGTTCAGCATCTGCAACGCCCTGGACACCCTCCTCGTCCATCAGGAGATCGCCGGCCCCTTCCTGCCCGCCATGGGCCGCAGTTGGGCGGATGCCGGCGTCGAGATGCGCTGCGACGAGCCCTCCCTGCGCATCCTTAAGGCCGCCGAGATTCCGGATGTCAAGCTCCGTCCGGCCGCGCCGGACGACTTCGGCAAGGAGTTCCTGGCCCTCGTTGCCGCCGTGAAGGTCGTCGGCTCCCTGGACGAGGCGCTGGAGCACATCTACCGCTACGGCACCGGCCATTCCGACGCCATCATCACGGAGGACTACTCGGCGGCCATGCGCTTCCTGGACGAGGTGGATACCGCCGTTTGCTACGTCAACGCCAGCACCCAGTTCACCGACGGCGCCCAGTTCGGCCTGGGCGCCGAGATCATCGACTCCACGCAGAAGACCATCGCCCGCGGGCCCGTGGGCCTGCGCGAAATCACCACCTACAAATGGATCGTCCTGGGCAATGGCCAGACGAGGCCGTGAGAAGGTTCCAGGAACACGGAACAAGGAACAAGGCCCCACAACCCGGCCCCTTGTTCCCGGTTCCTTGTTCCTTGTTCCAGCCGACCGAAGGGAGGCGAATCATGAGCGACTACCACTTCGAACGCGAGTGCCGCACCCCGCACTCGGAGTCCTACATCATCGAGCTGGAGGACGACGAGGTCGGCCGGGTGGACATCCACTACAGCCCTTCGGTGGCCTACGCCACCCTCTGCGTCGCCGAGAGCCTCACCGATGAGGACATCCGCGAGCTCATCGGCGAGATCGACGAGCGGCTGGTGCTCACCACGGACCCCTTTCGCGAGGACTTCGTGATCACCGTCTGGGCCGGCCGTGAGGCCGCCGTCTACTCCGACGAGGACTTCGAGGGCGAGGAGGAGGAAGAGGAGGAGGAGGACGTCGAGGGCGACGGCCACCGGGCCGACTAAGCGTCCAGGTTCTTCCCCCTGGCGAGGTGCTGCTCGCCTTCGCTTTGCACTAGCCGGTACACCTCCGCCAGCGTCAGCCCCGTCCGCTCCGCCAGCCGCTTGCACGCCTCGTACTCCGGCGCGACTCTGGGCGGCTCGCCGGGCAGGCGTTTCACCTTCACGGCCGCCGGCCCCAGCGACGACTCGAACTCCAGCGCCTCCCGCTCCGCCTCCCAGCGGTGCACCGGCCGCACCCGCACCCCCAGCGTGCTCGTCTCCCGCAGCAGCAGCCGCGCCACAGCTTCCTCACCCGCCTCCGAGCAGATCACGGAGAGCACCACACCCGGCCGGCCCTTCTTCATCTGGACCGGCGTGAACCAGGCGTCCGCCGCCCCGGCGGCCAGCAGCTTCTCCTGCACGTAGGCCAGCATCTCACCCGTCATGTCGTCGATGTTCGTCTCGATGAGCAGCATGGGGCGCGTTCCGGGCGACTCTACTGCTTCCCCCAGCCAGATGCGCAGCACGTTGGGCCGCCCCTCGATCTCTCGCGATCCGGCCCCGTAGCCGATGCGGTCCAGGATCATGTCGGGGCGCCGGAAGGTGGCCAGCGTGGTCACGATCGCCGCGCCGGTGGGCGTCACCAGCTCGCCGCCGTTGTCGGGCGCCGGACGCAGGGGCGCCTTCGCTCGCGCCAGAAGCTCCAGGGTAGCGGGCGCCGGCGCCGGCAGCGCGCCGTGAGGCCCCCGCGCCTCCCCATCGCCGGCCGGCAGCGGCGAGCAGCAAACCTCCGTCGCGCCAAGAAGGCGCAGGCCGGCCACCGCGCCCATCACGTCAACGACAGCGTCCACCGCGCCCACGTCGTGCAGATGCACCGCCTCTACGGTCTCGCCGTGCACCTTCGCCTCCGCCTCCGCCAGCCGACGGAAGACCGCCGCGCCCCTCTCCTTGTCGCCGGCCGGCAGCGACGAGCCCTCGATCAGCGCCAGCACGTCGCCTAGAGTTCGCGGCGCCTGCTCGTCCCGCACCCGCACCAGCGCCTGCGTGGCCGTGATGTCGCCGCGGGTCACCCGCTTCGCGTCGAGGCTGTACCCTTCGAGCGGCAGCTTCAACAGCTCCGAGCGCAGCGCCTCCAGAGGCAGCCCGGCGTCCAGGATGGCGCCCAGCAGCATGTCGCCGCTGACGCCGGAGAAGCAGTCCAGATAGGCGATGCGGGTCATGGCTGTTGTTGTGGATCTTAGAGGCTGGAGACTGGACACTGGAGACGCCTTCCAACCTCCTACCTCCTACCTCCTACCCCCCTCCTTCGCCCTCCCACGATTGCCGGTTGATGACGGCCGCCAGGTAGCCGGCGCCGAAGCCGTTGTCGATGTTGACCACCGCCACGCCGGCGGCGCACGAGTTCAGCATCGCCAGCAGGGGCGCCAGGCCCCGGAAGCTGGCGCCGTAACCCACGGACGTGGGGACCGCGACGACCGGGGCGGCCACCAGGCCGGCCAC
>JACPQO010000204.1 GCA_016190405.1 Chloroflexota bacterium
GGTTTCTGGGAGGTGGCAGCGTTGTCCAGGTATACCAGCGGCTTCCCGTACACCGTGCGGTTGAGGATCGGGAAGTCTTCCCGGATCCGGGCCACGTCCAGGACGCCCTGCGGCTGATCCGCCGGCTGGGACGTGCTCACGACTTCCCTCCCACACGAGCGGCCGGGATGGCCCGCAGCGTCAGCCTCTCCAGGAACGTCCGCAGCGGCCTGACCTGAACCGTATCCAGTATCTCGCTGGCGAACCCCTTGATCAGGAGGGCGGTGGCGGTCTGCTCGTCCAGGCCGCGGCTCTTCATGTAGAAGAGGGCCTCTTCGGCCAGGGCACCGGCGGTGGCGCCGTGGCCGCACTGGACATCGTCCGCGTAGATCTCCAGGCTGGGCTTGCTGTCCACCTCAGCCTCGTCGGAGAGGATCAGGTTCTTGTCCGTCTGCTTGGCGTCGGCCTTGACCGCCCCCGAGCGGACGAGGACCGTCCCGCCGAAGATAGCCCTGGACTTCCCGTCCAGGATGCCCTTGTACAGCAGCCGGCTGGTCGTATGGGGCCTGGCGTGGTCGATGTTGATGTAGTTGTCGATGTGCTGGCTGCCGGTCGTCACGTAGAGGCCGTTCAGGAAGCACGAGCTTCCCGGCCCATCGAGCAGCACCTGAAAGTCGTTCCTGCCGATGGCGGCGCCCCTGGCGAAGAGTGTCGAGGAGAAGGTGCTGTCCTGGCCCTGGCTGACCCGCGTTATCCCCACGTGGAAGGCGTCGGCGTTCTCCAGCAGCACCCGGTAGTGCTCCACCTGGGCACCCTCGCCGAGGACGATCTCCGTCACGGTGTCGGTGAGATAGGCCTGGGCCGAAAGGCCGGCGTAGGTCTCGACGACCGTCAGCCGGCTGCCGGCCTCAGCCACGATAAGCGTGCGGGGGTAGGAAGCGATGGGCTGGGCGCCGCCGGCCGTGACGTGGACCAGATGCAGCGGCGCCGGCAGCGACGCGTCGGGCGGGAGATGGACGAAGGCGCCGTCCCTGAGGAAGGCGGTATTGAGGGCGGTGAAGCCGTCGTCCTCGAAGGTGGCGTAGCGGGCCAGGTGCTGTTCGATCAGGTGGCCGTCGGCACGGGTGGCCTCGGCCAGGTTCGTTACCAGGGCCCCAGCGGGCGCTCCCGTGGAGAGAGCGGACGAACAGAGGCCGTTGACAAACGCCAGCGTAATCCAGCTATCGTCCCAGGGCGCGACGCGCCTAAGGGATGGGACATCCACCTCACGGACGCCGGCAGGAATATTGAAGCCGGCGGCCGCGATGGGCGCCACGTTGGTGTACTTCCACTTCTCGTTGCCCTTGCGGGCCGTGGGAAAGCCCAGCTCGGTGAAGCGGGACAGGGCCTGGCGGCGCACCTGCCGCAGCCACTGTGGGCCCTCAGGAGGCAGACTTTCCTCGAACCTACGGAAGTCGCTCAGGTACCGGTCACGCGTCGCGAGGGCTTCAGCCATCCGGGATGCACCGCCCTAGACGCTGATCTCTCGGCCGCTCTGGACCGCTTCCCGGAGCCACTCGTAGCCCTTGGACTCCAGCTCCAGAGCCAGCTCGCGACCGCCGGACTGTACGATGCGCCCGCCGATAAGGACGTGGACGTAATCGGGCGTGATGTAGTTCAGAATGCGCTGGTAGTGGGTCACCAGCACGATGGCCTTGTCCGGCCCGCTAAACCGGTTGACACCATCGGCGACGACCTTCAGGGCATCGATGTCCAGGCCGGAGTCGGTCTCGTCCAGGAGGGCCAGTTGGGGTTCCAGGACCGCCATCTGGAGTATCTCGTTGCGCTTCTTCTCGCCGCCGGAGAAGCCCTCGTTGACGGAGCGCTTCATCAGCTCGGGGCTCAGCTCCATCTCCCGCGCCTTCTGCTCCAGCAGCCTGTTGAACTCGCGCAGGCTCAGCTTCTCCAGGCCGCGGTGCTCGCGGACGGCGTCCAGGGCGGCCCGCAGGAACTCGCGGGTGCGCACGCCGGGGAGCTCCACCGGGTACTGGAAGGCGAGGAAGATCCCCCCCAGGGCCCGCTGGTCGGGCGTCATGGCCAGCAGGTCCCTGCCTTCGTAGAGCACGCCGCCCTGGGTGACCCTGTAATCGGGCTTGCCGGCCAGGACGTTGGTCAGAGTGCTCTTGCCGCTGCCGTTGGGGCCCATGATGGCGTGCACCTCGCCCAGGTTGACGGTGAGATCGAGCCCCTTCAGGATCTCGACGTCGCCGACGCCTACGTGCAGGTTCCGGACCTCCAGCAGCGGCCGGTTGTGGTTTCCTCCGGTCACGCTCATCTAACCGATAGCTCCTTCCAAGCTGACCTTGAGCAGCTGGGACGCCTCCATGGCGAACTCGAAAGGCAGCTCCTGGAAGATCCCCCGGCAAAAGCCATTGATGATCATGTGCTGCGCGTTCTCCTCGGAGATACCGCGCTGCATGCAGTAGAAGAGCTGCTCGTCGCTGACCTTGGAGGTGGACGCCTCGTGCTCGATCCGCGCGGTTGGGTTACGGACCTCGATGTACGGCAC
>JACPQO010000198.1 GCA_016190405.1 Chloroflexota bacterium
CTCTAGCGCCACCCGGAACGTCTCCGCGGTTACGTCCTCGGCGGCTATCCGGTCAGCGGTGCGCGTGAACGCGAAGGCGTAGACGCGATCGAAGTAGCGCTGGTACAGTTTGGCGAACCGCCGCGGCTGCCTCTGCGAGGCCTCGATGAGCCGGCGTTCCGCTTCGAGCTGTCTGGCGTCGAGCACTGGTCTCTTCCTCACTCCGTTTCCGGCCTGCGAGCATAACCGCCGGGGAGGCGAAAAGTTACGCGGGCGTGAGACAATTTGCCAAACGGGGCCCGCCTCAGCCCCAGGTCGAGCCACCGTCGGTTGAGTGGTACAGCTGTCCATTCAGGTCCACCACGAGCACCTCCATCGGGTCCGACGGGTTGACCCCCACGACGAGCGCAGTGGTGTCATCAAGGCTTGTCTGCGTCCAAGTCTGGCCGCCATCCGTGCTGACGAAGAGCCCGTCGTCGGAGCCGGCGTAGAGACGCGCTCCCGAGGGATGGCCCTTGACCATGAAAGCGACTCCGGCCTCGAGACCCGCTCCGGAGGAAGTCCACGTCTTGCCACCGTCATCGCTGCGTAGGACCCCCGCGTCGCCCGCTGCCACGAGCAGCGTCTCGTCCGGCAACTCCACTATGGACGCAGCCTGAACGTCACTAGACAGCAACTCCCAGCTCTCTCCGCCGTCATCGCTCCTGAAGAGGCCGAACCCGACGGCGAATGCGTAGAGCCGGCCCCCTTGCACCGGGGACGCGGCGAAGGCGTGCAAGTCAAGGCCAGGGAGGTTGGACTCGACGGGCTGCCAGGTCTCTCCGCCGTCATCGCTGCGATAGTACACATCGTGTCCGGCCATATGGATCGTCCCTGGCGAGTACGGATCGAAGACCAGGTTCATCCCGTCGCGCACCTCCTCGTCCAGCAATTTCTTCCAGGTCTGCCCGCCGTCCTCGCTCATCTGGATGCCGTGGTGATGCCCGAACAGGACCACGCCGGGCTCCGCAGGGCTGAAGGCCAGCGAGTGGTAGTCGGCCGTGTCGAACGTATGGATGGGCGTGAAGCGGCTGGCGGTCCCGCCGCCGTCGCTATCACCACCAGAGAAAACGACGAACGCTACGACGGCCACCGCTCCGGCGAGGAACAGCGCCGAGTAGAGCGCCAAACGGAGACCCCATGTCCTCCTTCGCAGGCTCTTCGTCTTCGTGGCCAAGCTAACCTCCTAAGCTAGCTGCCGCAGCGGGCAGCTCGATACTGACGGGCTGATTGTGTTCGAAGAAGCGGGTCAACATGAAGTGACCGGGGGCCACCATCGCTTGCCTGCGCAGGTAGCCCGTCTCCTCCCCCACCCACCATGCGTACCAGGCGCCCGCCTGGCTCGGGTTGTTGAACAGGAGCACCTGGGTCATCTCGCCGTCGACCATCTCTTTCCGCCCGAGTCGGAAGGCAGTCGAGTTCTCCATATAGTCGAGATCGAAGGACTCTGTCGCACCGGACTCTCGGCACTCCCACGCCTCGCCCTTGTCCTGGAAACAGCTCCGGTCAGCCGCCCGCACGAGTTGGTAGTCGCTGGCGCCCGGGCTCAGCACACGGTAGTGGATCTTGTCCGGGGCCTCCGCCTGACCTGTGGTGATAACCCAGGCCCCGATCCCAGTTGGGTCCAGCAGGCCGCTGGTGAGCTCCTCCCGCCACTTCAGGGCAGAGAGGCTCTCGTAGCGCTCTAGCGCCTGCCGGAAGAGCTCCTCGGCCTTCGGGTCCGACTCGTAGTCCGGCGGAGCGAACTCGAGCGGTGCCAGGGAGGGGTTGTCGAGCCGAAGGTAGAAGCTGGCGCTCGCCTGATTGTCCACTACCGCCTCGATAGCCCACCAGCCGGTCTCCTCCAGTGCGAACTCGCCCAAGTATGACGGTCTGCCGCCTTCTCCCGGCCTCATCGCCACTTCGCTTACCGCGCCCTCCTGCTCCAGTCGGGAGAAACGCAATTCCACGCTGTCCGCCTCGACGATCTCTTCATCCTCGGTCATGACGGTAACGTGAAACGTGTTCGCGCCGACCTCGAAGGGCTCTATCTCCAGGAGCACGAGCCGACCGTCGGAGGCCTGGTAGCGGAAGCCCACGGCCGCTTCGAAGGCGGGTGGCTGGCTCGCGGTTGTCAGGCTGCTCACGACTACGAGACCGCCGATCACGGTCAGGCCGACCGCGGCTATCCGTCCGGCGGAGCGTAGAACCCGCAGCGCCGGGCGCACGTATCCGGCCCAGATCCACGACAGCACCGCGGTCACGGCGAGGATGCCCGTCGCCACCCAGGACCAGCCGCCGACCGCCAGCGGGAAGCCGTACGCGTCCCGCTCCATGACAGTCGGGGCCGCCGTCAGTGCTGTCTGCGCCGCCGCTTCAGCCTCGGTCCGCGACGGCGTGTACTGTGTCAGCACGCCGACTACGACCAGGACCGCGACGGCAAGCGCGGCCTCGAGAGGCACCGCGCGGCTCAGCCACGACCGTAGCCGCTCCGCAGCTGCGGAGTCGCCAGCCGCCTTCATCCTGAAGGCGGGGCGCAGGACGAACGCGTTGAGCGCGGCGACGGCCAGCAGGGGGACGATGAGAGCCAGCTTGACGGTCAGTGCACGCCCGTACGGCGTCTCGACCAGGTCCGGCCAGCTGGATACCTGGACGAGGGCGTTGAACACTCCTGTAGCCAGGAGCGGCGTGAGGCTGGTCGCCGCGAGCAGGGAGAAGCGGCGCAAAGTTTTGGCCAGCAGCATCGCGCGTTCGTCGGCACTGAGTCCTCGCCTGGCCCAGACAAGGAGGGCAGCGACGGCGACCAGACCGCCTATCCAGACGGCGGCGGTCGTGCGGTGTACAAAGTCGGAGGCCGTCGACCAGAAGGAACCATGAGCGACGGCGTTCGCGTGGCTGACCAGCGAGACGAGCAGAAGAGACGCCAGGCTGGCGGCGAGGGCCAACCAGAGGAGCGATTGCCCTCTGTCGCTGCGGCGATAGAGGGCAATCGCTCCGGCCAGCCCACCCACCGTGACTCCCAGCAGTGCGTGCCGCCACGCCCATCGTTCGCCCCATTCGGTCTCAAGAACGCGGCTGACTTCCTCGAAGCCGCCGAACTGACGCGCCTGAAGCCACAGCTCGAATCCGCCGACTGCGAGAAGGAGTACTGCCGTGGGCAGTATGATCCAGGCCAGGAAGCGCCGTGCGGCAGCCCGCAGCTTCGCGGAAGGCTCGCTGGGAAGGTTGGCGCCCGCAGGAAGGGCGATAACGAGAACGGCCGCAATGCCGCCGACTAAAATGGCGGCACCGATCAGGCCGGCGGCCTTCGTAAGAGCCCCTTCCGTAACGCCCGTCGGGGCCCCTGTGACGTCGAAAGTCGCTTCCGGACGGAGCCCGGTCGGCTCAGAGCCATCGGGGTGGAGCACCGTGAACTCGAAAGACCCGAAGCGGAAGTGGCCGTCGACCTGCGACAGCGTCTCCCAGGTGACCAGGTAGAACCCGGGCCCGACATCGTCCCGGAGGCGCACGGACATCTTCGTCTCGTCGGCAGGGTCGAACTCGACGTCTCCCGCGTCGACCCGCTCGCCCCCTCCCACGAGCACGCGCAGCTGCGATACGCCCGGCTCCAGCGGCTCGCTGAACCAGGCCGTGACGCGCCCCGGCGCTTGCTCCAGCCTCGCGTCGGCGGCAGGCTCCGATCGCACCAGGAGGGCGTGCGCCTCCGCTGGGCGTGCGCCGTGAGCGAAGGCGATCAGTGACAACGATGCGGCGAGGGCGATGACGAGCGCAAGCCAGCGGCCCGAGCGGGAATGCCCGGCTGTCGGCGCTTCGCCTGAAATTGACCATCGCTCAAGGTTCGACCTCACTCCTCAACCACCTCCCTCAACCACCTCCCTCGCCTCGATGAACACCCCAAAATCCTCCGCGAAACGCAGGACGCCTTCGACCGCCACTTCGCGGCCCACGAGGGGCCGCAGCTCCTCGACGGATGGTCCGCGAACTCCGACCCGGTACTGACCCTCTTGCTCTACGACGTAGTGCTCGTCCGCAGTTCCTTCGGAGAACACCCTGAGAATCCCATCCGTACGGACGGTTCTACCCTCGAACGCCTCCGGCGATTCCCACAACTGCCTGGTGGTGGCCTCGACCACGCCGGTTGGACTAGCGTCGTCCTGAGTGGCAACGCGGACGGCCAAGAAGATGGTCACGCCCAATGCCGCCAGCATCGTTGTGTACATCAGGATGCGGGCGAGCGTCTTCACGGCTGACCCAGCACCTCGTCGAGTACGGTCGCGACCTCATCCTTCCCCACGATCCCCTCGAACTTCCCCGCTATGCGGCCCTGCTTGTCGATGACGAACACCCAGGGCTCGATCTCAAGGTTCCAGCTCTCCCCGGGCGGCGGCAACTCCTCGGGGGACAGTTGCGGGCACGGCCCCGGGCCTTCCGCCAGCCCCTGCCGGGCCAGCTCCAGGTTGAAGACCGGCACGACACAGAGACCCTTGCCCTCCCGCGCCTCCTTGAGGAAGTAAGGCTCTATATGAATGAAGATGACGCGATCGCGGTACCTCTCGAATAGCGGAACGACCACCTCGTCCATAACTGGCCCGCAGGTGCGGCTCGTGCAGAACGCAGGGGTCGTGAATGCGACGACGACCGGCTTGCCCGTATCCAGCGCCTCAGCCACGGTCATGTCATGCATCTCGGGGTTGGGCGGGTTCGTGGAGTCGATCTCAGAGATGTCGTCCACGTCGCGCACAGTGAACTGCTCGCTGCGTGGCGCTGGGTCGCCGATGTTCGGAACTGCTGAGAGGCTCTTCTCTACCACGTTGAAGCGTATGCGAAGCGGTTCGAACTCTTCGCCGTCGCGCTGCGCCCTGATCTCCACGCCCCAGTCGCCCGGCTCATCGAATTCGAAGCGGGCGACGTAGCCGCCGATTTCGGCACCAGTGTGCGTGTGTTGCGTACCGTCCTCGTGCTCGTGAACGAAGCTCGTCTCGAAGCCGACATACTCGGCCGGCATGTCCGCTTTGAGGGTCCCTTCTTCGCCCTCGATCTTGAAGAACTGGAGCGTCACGTCCGCCCTGAGGACGAGCTGGTTCTCATCGTCCTCTAACGCGACGATGAACCGGTCATCCCCGACGGCCAACTGATGATTGAGAGGCAGTGGTGTGATCTCTCGTTCCTTCAACTCGAGAACCTTAGGCCAACGGGAGCCGTCCGCATCCGACCCACCTCCGCAGGCGGCCAACGTCACGGCAGCGGCTGGAAGCAGCGCGAGGACGAGCAACCAACGCACCGCCGGACGGCCAAGGTTCCACCGCCAAGCGGAGCTTTTTCGACGGTCTTCGTTTCCCATCGACACTACCTCCTACAGATCGCCGCTCAGCCCGCCCGGGCCGAACCCGAAGTACTGGTTTATCGTGACCAGCGACCCCGTGTAGACCAGGACCCCTACGGCGATCAGAAGGATACCGCTGACGAAGGAGACCACTCCCAGGTAGGGCCCCAAGCGGCGGTAGAACCCGTGCACCGCGTTGAAGGCGAGGCCCATGGCCAGGAAGGGCACCGCCATCCCCAGGCCGTAGAACCCAAGCAGGACCGTGCCCTGAAACACCGTTCCGGAAGCCGCCGCTAGCGTCAGGATCGCCCCCAGTGTCGGCCCGATGCAGGGCGACCAGCCCACTGCGTAGGCGGATCCGACGAGGAATGAGTGGGCGTACCCAAGGGAGCTAGCCGGCTCATAGTCGACGCGCTTTTCTCTCTGGAACCAGGGGACCTGAAGGATGCCGCTCAGGTGCAGCCCGAACAGGATCATGAAGCCGCCTGCTATCTTCCCCAGAAGGTCCAGGTTATCGCGCAGTATCCACCCCACGAGTCCGACGGAGGCGCCGACAGCCATGAACACCAGGGTGAACCCGGCCACGAAGCCGAGCGAGTGGTAGAACACCTGCAAACGAGCGCCGTTGGTGGCCGGAGATGTCGCCGTGGCCCCACCCAGGTAGCCTACGTAGGTGGGCACCATAGGCAGCACGCACGGTGACAGGCAGGACAGCAGACCCGCCGCGAAGGCTATCGCCAGGCTGATGCCGCCGATCTCAGGCATGGTTCTCTACCCCAGGATCTCTTCTATGCGCTTCAGCAGGTCGTTCTCCTCAATCGCCGCCTGGACGCTGGTTCCCTGAACCTTCTCCACGAACGGCCCCGTGAAGACGCACCTCACCACACCCTGGCGATCGACGAAATAGGTGGTGGGAAGACCCAGCAGACGATACCTGTCGGCCACGTCCCCCTTGCGGTCTAACGGGATGGGAAAGTTCATGCCGAAATCGTCGACGAATGGGCGAATGATGCTCGCGGACTCCTGGAGGTTCAGGCCCAGGACGACCAGCCCCTGATCTCGGTAGGCGTTGTAGGCGTCGATCAGCTGGGGGACCTCCTTGCGGCACGGCTTGCACCAGGTAGCCCAGAAGTTGATGACCACCGCCTTGCCGCGGAGGTCGCTCAAACGGACCTCGCCGCCATCCATCTCCTCGAGCACGAAATCGGGAGCCAGCTTTCCTTCCTCGGGACCGATCTCTGCCCCCGGCGGCACCAGCGCCGCGGGCAGATCGACAGGGCCATACCCGAGCCCCGTCGGTGACAGCTCCTCCTCCCGCGGTCTGTACACTCCAGCCACCAGATCGCGGCGGCGATGACAGCGATGGCCAGGAGCGGAAGGAGGACGGTTCGCCACAACCTGAGGCGATCGCTTGAAGGTGATCTCGTGTCCATCCGGTCGTCCATTCGGCTTGAAGAACTTGAACTCAAGCAGCGGCAACGCGCGGGAACCAACCTTTCCAAAGGGAAACAACGTGACCAACTCGGCGGCAGTAGTTGACCTGTAGCCAGATAGGGCTTCAGGGGCTCAGCCGCGAGCGTGGATGGCCTTAGGCGGATCTGGGAGGGGGCTTCTGGACGGGGAGCGATGGCGAGGAGGCGGAAGGCTCGGCTAATACCAGGCCGGAGCGGCGAGCATCAAGGGCAACCGGCGTCTCAGGGCCACCCCCCGCCGCGGAGCACCTGCTCATGCACCCACTCGTCAGGTGGCAGGGCGACTGGGTCCCACAGCTGACCGCCTGAGGCTGCTCGGAGCCGCTGCCTGTTTCGCCACTGGCGCCGGCGTAAATGGCTCCCAAGGTCCCCAGCAGGACTACCAGGGCTCCTAGCAGGGTGAGGATGGATATCCAGCGAGAGGGCATGTCTGAAACTATTATCCGCGTCGCCGACGATGAACGCAAAACCGTTGGACGTTCAGGGACGAACCCAGCGGGCCCCTCTCTGTGCACCGGCTAGTGCTGCGCCTGGATCGCGACGTGATGGATATCGAAGCGCTAGCTAGCAGGCGCCCGACACGTAGCTCCATCGTCGGACGAGCGAACCCGAGCGACCGGCGTCCCGAGAGTTCCGCTCCTGTGAGCTAATCCCATAGCGCCAGCAGCGCACGCTCCATTTCCACTTTTTCCTGCCGGTAGCGCTCCGAGGGTGGCTCCAGCGTCACGCTGGGCGCCGGTATGCCGTAGAAGTTGCCCAACCCGTACGCGGCCAGGCCGTCGCCCACCTCGATGTA
>JACPQO010000193.1 GCA_016190405.1 Chloroflexota bacterium
CGGCCAGCCGCACCGCCTCGCGGATAACGTAGCGGTAGGAAGTGGGGACCTCGGGGCGGAGCTCGGCCAAAGGCTCATGGAAGGTGAGGGCGGTGACCACCGCGCCCAGCGCGATGCCGCCGCTGACGACGATAGGAAAGGAAAGACTGGTGGCGGCAGCGATAGGGGCACCGGCCAGCGTCCCGACCAGGCCGCCGGCGGCTATGACCCCCCAGGCGCGGCCGTACAGCTTCTGGTATTCGCTCTGGCGGCCCAGGGCGCGCAGGGAGTCGTACAGGAAGGCGGAGTCGGGCCCCGTGAGGAGGACCATCGCCACCCCCCAGATCAGGTAGGCGGTCAGGATAAGGACGTACGAAGGGGCCAGGCCGAAGACGGTGACGGCCAGGGAGAGCGCGAAGGCGCCCGCGACCAGGGTGGGCTTGCGGCCCCAGCGATCGGCGATGGCGGCGGCCGGGATCTGCAGCAGGACGATGCTGAGCCAGAAGGGGACGTCGAGCAGGGTCACCTGGGTGAGGGAGAGGCCGCGCTCTTCGATCAGATAGATGACCCAGATGGGCCACCAGAGCTGGAAGTTCAGGAAGAACTGAAAGAGGTAAAACTTCCAGATGTTGGCCTGCATGCCGCGCAGGTCATGCCCCTGGTCGGATAGGCTATCAGCGGGCAGGGAAGACCCCTGCAAGGGCGCGGCCTCCTTCCCCTGAGGTGGCTCCAGGCGCCAGCGGCGGGCGAGAACAGCTTACAGTGGCGGTGGTGGCTATGACAAAGCGAGGATGCACAAACGTCACCTGTCCTGTCGGCCAGCGTAGGGGCGAGGCATGCCTCGCCCCTACAACGTCATGGCTCAGGATTCCGAGGCCCTACAAGTCCAGCGAGAAGAAGAACAGGCCCGGGGCCAGGCCGCCGAAGCTGCCCACCTCGGCGATGTTGGCGAAGACGCCCATGACGACGGCGAAGGCGGCGAATCCGGCCAGGTTGGCCAGGGTGGCCTCACGGGGCTCGGCGTCGGAGGCGTGCTGGATGGCCGAGTTGGTGAACAGCACAGTCGTGGCGAGGGCGATAACGCCGAAGTGGACGGCGAAGCCGATGATGGCTATGAAGATGCTGAAGGCGATCGGCGCGAAGGCGAAGCCCATGGTGCGCGTGAGTTCGGCGAAATCGACGCGGGCGCCGTAGCCGCGGGCCAGCACCTGGTAGGTGAGGTAGACCCAGAGGAACCAGACCAGCGTCTGGATGATGCTGCCCAGGAGCAGCGACTTGATGAACACCTCGGCGGTGTCCACGCCGCGCAGGTCGCTGCTCTGGAGGGCCCACAGCCAGGAGCCGAAACCGGCGAAGACGCTGGCCCCGAACACCACCAGGACGGCGCTGGTGGTGGCCGTGGGTTCGGAGCGGATCTCGTCGAAGGCGGCGAAATCGAAACGGAGGAGGCGCGCCACCCAGCTTCCTACCGTCTGGAAGTTAGTCCTCTGGAAGCGCATTGGCCCTCCCGATGACCCCTGCCTGGCGGCAGGCGGCTCCCGTCGAATGCTGGCGCTATTCTACCGCTTGAGGGGCGCCCTGTCTCGTGCGCCGGTTCAGCGCAGGGGCCGCTTGGCGGGTATACCCGGCCGCCGAGGGTAGCGTTCCGGGGTTTCGGCCACCTTGCGGACCAGCACCAGGGTGGGGATCGGGCCCGGTCCGGGCAGGTCCAGGGGCTGAACGACTTCTATCTGGCCGCCGCAGGCCGTGAGGGCAGCGGCGGCCTCTTTCACTTCCCGGGGCGCCGCGCTGCCCTTGGGGGCGGCTAGATAGCCGCCCAGCCGCAAGAAGGGAAGGGCTAGCTCCACCAGCACGGGGAGGGGGGCCACGGCGCGGGCCAGGGCCAGGTGATAGACGCCCCGGTGCTCCGCATCGCGGGCCAGCTCCTCGGCCCGGGCGTGGACCACCCTGACGCCGGCCAGCCCCAACCGCTGCACCAATCGCTCCAGAAATTCCGCCTTCTTGCCCGTGGCTTCGACCAGGGTGAGGGCGAGTCCCGGCCGGACGATCTTGATGGGCAGGCCGGGAAAGCCGGCGCCGCTGCCAATGTCGATGGCGGAAGGCCCGAAGGCGCCGGCGTCCTTCAGCGCCCGCAGCAGGGCCAGCGACTCCAGGAAATGGCGGCGCTGGATAGCCTCGCTGCCGGGGAGGGAGGTGAGGCCGGCTCGGGGCCGTTCGGCGATCAGCTCCCGGTAGTAGGTGGAGAAGGCTGCGACCTGGGGAGCGGAAAGACTGAATCTTAACCTTTTGGCACCTTCCGAGAGGGTCCTCATGTCGTAACGGCGGCGCGTCAGGGGGCGTCTCTCGTACTGGCAGAGCAAAGAGGCGGGGAGTACCGGCCTGGAAACCATGACTCCCCGCCCGCGAACAACGCTGCCCCTTGGGGGCAAGACGCATCTGGAGTATAGCACATGGGTTTTGGTGGTGGGATACGGTGGTGGCAACCAGTTTCAGCTCTTGTGGTAGCCCTTCTCTTAGTGGGGACCGCTCTGGGGTCAGCGTCGCGGCCGCGGCCGGCGGCGGCCCTGGACAGCCAGGAGGAGGCCTTCCTGGGCTTGATCAATGAGTACCGCGTGGCCAACGGCCTGGGGCCTCTCGCGCTGAACGATCAGCTGAGCCAGGTCGCCGCCTGGATGAGTCAGGATATGGCCGGCCACAACTACTTCAGCCATACCGACTCGCAGGGGCGCGATTCCTTCCAGAGAATGGCCGACTTCGGGTACACCTACAACACGTGGAGGGGCGAAAACCTGGCGGCCGGGGTGGAGACAGCCCAGGCCGCCCTGGACCTGTTCAAGAGCTCGCCGGAGCACAACTGGATCATGCTCTACCCCAACTTCAAGGTCATCGGCATTGCGCGAGCGTATGCTCCGGGGACGACATACGGGTGGTACTGGGCCACCGAGTTCGGCGGCCAGGGAGAACCGCTGCCGCCCGCGAACCCGCCGGCCCCTGAGCCTCCCGCCCCCGAGGCGGCTCCGCCAGCGCCGGCGCCGGCTGCGGAAACGCCGGCGCCGCCTTCTGTGGCGACGGTCTCGCCGCTCGCACCGCAGTCAGCCCCTGCCCAGCCGGCGCCGCAGTCCGTGCGGGACGCGGCGTCCGCCCCGGTCCCCAGCGCGGCGCCGACGTCGCCGGCTAGCCCGCAGACGGCGATGGCGCCCGGCGAGACCTTACTGCGCCCGCCGACCTGGCGGGAGATCGCGGCGCTACTGCAACCGGCCTGGCAGCGGCTGATGACGCTGGACACCGAGGGGACGCTGCTGAATGCGCTTTCGCGCACCGCCGAGCGTTATCTGGCGTTCACAAACGGAGCGTTCGTGCACGACAAGCTGCCGCTGCCGGTGATCACTCTGGGCGTGCCCTTTCCCGGGCAGCTCTAGCGAGCTGCCGACCGACAGCCAGCTATCCGCCGCCGGCCCCGCCTTCGGCCAGCCCCTGGACCCTCTCCGCCCTGACGATGACGCGATGGCTGTAGTTGCCCCCAAAGGGCGCCCGATAGTCCTTCTGCCAGGTGCCGCCGCAGGTGATCAGGGTGATAACATCCTTGCTGGTGCCCTGCATCACCTTGACGACGTCGGGGTCATCATAGGCTGTGGCTACGTTGCCGGTGACGCGGTATCGCAGCTCGCTGCCGTCGTCCAGGTTCACCGTGATCACGTCGCCGATCTCCAGTTCTCGCAGGCGGTAGAAGACACCCGGTATGGGGTCGCCGCGGCGGGTAATCCAGTCCACGTGGCCGGAGAAGACGGCGTTGCTGGAGCGGCCGGGAACGGCCGAGAAGGTGTACCAGGCGACCTCGTCCGGCTCATCGGGCACATCGGGGTAGTTGTCCGGCAGCAATCCCAGGGCCACCACGGGCGCTTCGATGTACAGGCGGGGGATGACGATGCGTACGGGAGCCGGCCCGGGCGGGGCGGCCTGGTCAGCGGTGGCGGTAGCGGCCAGGTCTTGCCCGCTGAGGTCGGCGTCGCTCAGGATATCGTTGAGGCTTCCTTCGCTGGGGAGATCGGCGGCGTCGCCGGTCAGGGTGGCGATTATGCTGAACAGCCCCACGCCGAGCAGCGCCAGGGATGTCAGGAGCACGAGGCCGCCCAGGGCGAGTCGGCGGTCCAGCTTGGGCAGGGAGGGCGTCATCCCCTAAAGGATAGCAAGAGTCAGCGGCCGTGGACAACCGTGGTGGAAGCGCGAGCCATATGGGAAAGTGGTCGGCCGCTATAGGCCGGAGACACATTATGGGTAACTTTTCCACATTGGCGGGCGTTCTACCAAATGACGGGGAAATAGGGTATCATACTGGGGCAACCACCGAGTCCACAGCAGGGGGACTACATGGGAGGATTGCCCCGTGAGCCCTAGCGAAGATGCTCACGGCGAGCGTCTCTTAGTGGACGCCGCACGGGTGGGTGACGAAGCAGCGCTCTCCGAACTGTATACGCTCTACTTCCCCCGGGTATACCGTTACATACTTGCCCGCACGGGCAACACATACGACGCCGAGGACCTGGCCGAAGAGGTCTTCATGCGTGTCTTGGACGCCATCGAGCGCTTCCAGTGGCGCGAGGCTCCCTTCTCCGCCTGGCTGTTCCGGATCGCCCACAACGCGGTGATCAGCCAGCGTCGCAAGGACGGCGCCCGGGGTCGACCTTCCCCTCTCTCCGAGGGGCTGGCTGTAGACTCCCAGGGCCCGGACGAACTGGTGGAGAACCGGCTGGTGCTGAACGAGGTGATGCAGGCGGCGCAGGGGCTGCCGGACGCGCAGCGGCAGGTAATCTCGCTGCGGTTCGCGGCGGGGCTCTCGGTGGCGGAGACGGCCCGCGCGATGGGCAAGGGCGAGGGAAACGTAAAAGTTATACAGCATAAGGCCATCGCGAAACTGAGGGAGATGCTCGGTCAGAAACCGAAGCCGAAAGTCTATGAAGGCAAGCGCTCGTGAGGAGATCTTCGAAGAGTGCCTTTCGGCACATCTGGAGGGACGGCGTACCATTGAGGAGAGCCTGTCCCTATACCCCCGCCTGGCCGCCGAGCTAGAACCCCTGTTGAGGACGGCGGCCGAGGTCGCCGACCGCCTGGCCTACAGCGAGCCCGCAAGCGAAACCCAGGATTCGATACGACTGCGCTGGCTCGCCCGTGCGAGAGCGCGACGCCGGCTGCGCCAGTTCGCCCCGCAGCCGCGCGCAGTGCGCTCGGGGAACTGGCGGCTGGGCCTGGCCGCTGTGGCGGCGTCCGCCTTTGTGGTGGCCCTGGCGCTGCTGGGGGTATCGATGCTGGGCGGCGGCGGCTCCGGCAACCAGGTGACCGCCCCGACCTCTTCGCCTCAGCCGGTAGTGGAAGATCTCCCCTCTCTGATCGCTGTGGTGCAGCAGCAGAACGCGAAGTTGAGGGAGTTCAAAGAGAGCGGGCAGCCCGCCGATCCCGACGTCCTCAAGCAGGTAGTGGATACCGCCGGCAAGATCTCCTCCCAGGTGGAGGACCCGGCA
>JACPQO010000199.1 GCA_016190405.1 Chloroflexota bacterium
GCAAGGCCGAAGCGCTCCATCAGGGCCTTGACGCCGGACAGCTCCTGCGGCGTGAGCACGAAGGGGATCATCACCCAGAGGTTGGGGTACTCGGCCCGCACGGTCTTTATGGCCTCCACCTCCAGGCGGAACACGTCCTCCTCGTGGATGTAGCGAGAGGCCCCGCGGTAGCCGATCATAGGGTTCTCTTCGACCTGCTCGTACTTCTCGCCGCCCTTGAGGTTGCGGTACTCGTTGGTCTTGAAGTCCGTAGTGCGGTACACCACCGGCCGCGGGTGGAAGGCCTTGGCGAAGGAGCGCAGCCCCTGGGCCAGCCGCTCGGTGAACTGCTCGGAGCGCCCCTCTTCGATGAACTGCCGCGGGTGCTCCCCGATCTCGGCGATCATGAACTCCGCCCGCAGCAGTCCCACGCCGTCCACGTTCTGCTTGGCCACTCGATCTGCCAGTTCCGGCTCCGCCAGGTTCACGTAGACCTTCGTCTTGGTCTTGATGTGGGCGGCCGCCGCGCGCCGCTTTTTCTCCTCCTCTGCCCAGGCCAGGCGCACCTCGGCCCGTCCCTCGTAGATGCGCCCCCGGGAGCCATCGACGGTGATAAGCTGGCCGGCGGTCAGCGTTGCCGTAGCCTGTCCCGTTCCCACCACGCAGGGGACCCCCAGTTCGCGGCTGACGATAGCGGCGTGGCAGGTGCGGCCGCCTTTATCGGTGACGATCCCGGCCGCCCGCTTCATCGCCGGCACAAAGTCCGGCGTTGTCATCTCGGCCACCAGGATGTCCCCTTCTTCCACACTGTCGATCCCCTCCGGGCTGAGGACAATCTTTACCGGTCCGGCGGCCACGCCGGGGCTGGCCGGCGACCCCTCCAGGAGCACGGGCGCCTTCTCCGAGGGCAGTCCGATGCCCACCTCTACCGCTTCGGTCACGGTCACCGGCCGCGACTGGACGATGAAGAAGCTTCCGTCCTCCTCCGCCCACTCGATGTCCTGGGGCACGCCGTAGTGCTCTTCCACGCGGCGGCCCAGTTCGGCCAGGGCAACGATTTCCTCATCGGTTATCTTCTGCGCGTGTACGTGCTCCGCCGGCACCGGCAACCAGGCGTTGTTCTCCAGGCCGGCCACAGCTTCGGGGTTGCGCACCAGTTGCCGCTCCTGGCGGGCCACCGCTTTCTCGACGATAGCCAGGGACGCCTTGTCCGAAACATACAGGTCGGGCGTCAATGCGCCCGACACAACCGCTTCGCCGAGGCCATAAATGGCCTCCACTACTATCTTGCTGCGATCCCCCGTGACCGGCTCGATGGTAAACATGACACCTGAGCGCTGGGACTGCACCATGTGCTGGACGACTACGGCGATCCCCACTTTGAGATGGTCGAACCCGCCCTGCTCACGATAGAAGATGGCGCGCCCCTCGAAGAGGGAGGCCCAGCAGGCCTGCACGGCGTTGATGACTTCCGCCTCGCCCGCCACGTTGAGGAAGGTGCTCTGCTGGCCGGCAAAGGATGCCTCCGCCAGGTCTTCGGCCGTGGCCGAACTGCGCACCGCCACCGGCCCGCCGTCCATCTGCCGGTACGCCCGGGCGATGTCTGAGGCCACAGCAGCCGGCATGGGGGCATCCGTAATCATCTGCTTTATCTTGTTCGCCACCTGCTGCAACTGGCGGCTGTCGTTCACGTCCAAGTCAGCCAGGGCGCTACGGATCCTGGGCTGTAAACCGGAGTCGTGGAGGAACTGGAAATAGGCGTGCGAGGTAAGGATGAAGCCCGATGGCACCGGGATTTCGGCTTTGGTCAGCTCTCCCAGGTTGGCGCCCTTGCCGCCGACGAGACCGACGTCGTCCTTGTCTACCTCGCCGAACCAGACCACGAGCTTCATACAGCTACTCCTCCTTGGTGACGCGCCCGGCTCTCCGCACAGCCACCACGGCCCAGAACAGCACAATTATAGCCGTGGCGCCCGTATTTGTCCAGGGAATCGCTTGCCGGTCTGGCGATAGAAGCAGCTTATGGAAACAATGCGAAAGATATATGAGAATAGGGTCATTGGATCACGGGTCAAGGGTGAAAGGGTGGTGCTGGCGCAGGTCGGATAGCGCCTCGCCGCTTCGTCGTCTTGGGTATCCGCGCCCCGCCGTGATGGCCGTCAAGAGTTTGATTCCTTACTGCGGGTTGAAACCCGCAGCTTGTGTCGAAGCCACGGATTTCAATGCGGGGAGGAGGGTCATTTTGTTTAGAACCACGAATGGCGGGGCCTTGACCCTCTAACCCCTCTGACCCCTTGACCCCTTCCTCCTACTCCACCGTCACTGTCTTGGCCAGGTTCCGCGGCTGGTCCACGTCGCAGCCGCGGCGCACAGCCACGTGGTAGGCGAACATCTGCAAGGGAATGGACGTGAGCACCGGCGCCAGCAGCGAGGCGCCGTCCGGCAGCAGCACCGCGTAGTCGGCCTTTTCCCGCAGCTCCCGGTCCCCCTCCGTGCCCACGGCGATAACCGTCCCCTCACGGGCCTTGACCTGCTCGATGTTGCTGATCATCTTGTCGTACAGGGCGTCCCGCGGCGCCAGGGCCACCACCGGCATCTCGCGGTCGATCAGCGCGATGGGCCCATGCTTCATCTCCCCTGCCGGATACCCCTCAGCGTGGATGTAGCTGACCTCTTTCAGCTTCAGAGCGCCCTCCATGGCCACCGGGTACTGGATGCCCCGCCCCAGGTACAGGAAGCTGTTGTACCGGAACAGGTCGTGGGCCAGCCGTTCGTACTCTTCGCTGCGCTTGGCCACCTCCCCTGCCAGGAAAGGGAGCCGGGCCAGCGGCTCCAGCAGCCCGCCCATGCGCTCGCGGTCAATGCTGCCCCGCTCCTGACCCAGGTAGCAGGCCAGCAGGTAGATGGCCGTGATGGCAGCCGTGTAGGTCTTCGTGCTGGCCACGCCGATCTCCGGCCCGCAGCGGGTGTAGATTGCGCCCTCCGCCAGGCGTGTGGCCTGGCTGCCGACGACGTTGGTGATCGTCACCTGGGGGCAGCCCTTGCGCCGGGCCTCCTCCATCGCCGCCAGGGTATCGACGGTCTCTCCCGACTGGCTCACCGACACCAGCAGGGTGTCGGGGCCGACCAGCGGGTCCCGGTAGCGCAGCTCCGAGGCGTTGTCCACCTCCGCCGGTATGCCCGCTATGCGCTCCACATAGGAGCGCCCCACCATGGC
>JACPQO010000194.1 GCA_016190405.1 Chloroflexota bacterium
ATCCTGGACTGGGCGAACGCCAGCCCCTCGAACGTCATCAGGAACCCCGCGATCAACCCCACCCATTCGTTCCGGAACAGCCGTCTGCCCAGCAGATAGATGAAGATGATCGATCCCACGCCGGCCAGGGCGCCCGGGAACCGCCACCCGAACGAGTTCTCGCCGAAGATGCCCATCCCCCCGGCCATAATCACCTTGGAGAGAGGCGGGTGGGTGTTCTCGTGGCCGAAGAACTCCCAGGCGGCGGCGTTCCCGTGCAGGATCTCCTGGGCAGTCGTCGGGAAGTAGACCTCGTCGAACATCTTGTCGGCAGGCACGTCCAGCCGCCAGAAGCGGGTGAACAGCGCCGCTGCCACCAGAGCGATCAGGAGGACCTGGGCCACCGTGATAGGAGCGATACGCGGGGCGACCGCCGCTTGGGCCGGGCCCAGGACGGCGCCGCCCACGCCGCCAGCCCCTTCCAGCGGCGCCGCCGCTTCAGGCGCCCAGCCCATGTCCGCCATCTCCGCGGTCGCCTCAGCGGTCTCGCCAACGATAGGCGCCGCCTCCGGTATGGCTTCAGCGCCCTCGTCGCGGGTCGGGGCGGCCAACTCCTCGTCCGGCGCGGGAACCGCGGCTTCCTGGTCCGCCTGCGGGCCGCGGCGCCGCTGGTCGTACTCGGCGCGTTGGGCGGGGTCCCGCAGGACCGCGTACGCCTCCTTCAGCTCCTGGACGCGCTCCGCGGCTTCCGGGGAGCCGTCCGCGTCGCGCCGGTACTTGCGGAGCAGCCCGCGGTAGGCGCTCTCGATCACCTCGGGCTCCGCCAGGGGGTCGACCTGAAGGATGCGGTAGTAGTCCTTCATTTCAGGCGATGCGAGAGGACGCAGACCGCCCCGACGGCTCGGATGAGCAGCGGGACATGCGCAGGGACAATGGTGATCTGAGACCGAGGACTACGGTCCGCGGCGCCCGGTCCAGGCTCGTCATGTCGGTTCGGGCTCCTCCGCTTCGCCCGAGGGGAGGAAGGCGGAGGCCAGCACGAGCACGGGGACGGCGAGGAAGGTGATGAGCGAGAACCAGAATATGGTGTCCTGCTTGCCGCTCCAATCAAAGATGAAGTCCACCCTCAGGGAGTTCGGGTTGTAGTAGGAGTACACGTAGTACAGGTTCAAGAAATGGATGATGCTGAGCACGGCGAAGCTGGCCCACAGGAACCGGCTCCTGGTAAGCGCGGCGGCGGCCAGGAACAGGAGCAGGAAGGGGAACAGGTACCGCTCGTGCATGCGGGTCAGGAAGACGAAGAAGGCCAGCACCGAGAGCGAAGTAGCCAGGGCCAGCATGCCGGGACCCCTCGCCTTGCGAAACACGAAGATGATCGCCAGGATCGATATCGCGAACAGCGCCAGGCCCCAGGTGCGGTAATCGAGGCCCAGGTACGTTAGATCGTCCCTGGGGAACTGCGGGAACTGCGCCCTCTCGGCCCACAGCATCCCCCAGAAGTTGTAGGCCCAGAAGGTGCTGTAGGGGTACACCTCGGTGGCCGACTTCAGTTGATCGAAGACGCCCCAGGGATTGTCCGGGAAGAACGGCAGCAGGATAGCGAGAGTGGTGGCGAAGCCCGCCAGAACGACCCGCCACAGCCGCTCGGCGAGGCGCTTAGCAAGCTCGACGGCGCGCTGGACGGGGTCACTCATCGAGGGCGTATCCGCCCGCGCCTGGAGGTACTGCTCGCGCAGGACCCAGAAGGCCAGGAAGGGCAGCGCCGCCACCGCCTGCGGCTTGGTCAGGAACCCGATCACGTAGACCATTGTGCCCAGAACTATGCGGCCCCTGGCGTAGTAATACACGGTGAGCAGCAGGAAGAAGGCCAGGAGGCTATCGACCTGCGCCCACACGGGCCCCACGATGAGCAGCGCGGGGTGAAAGGCGTACAGCGCCGCCGCGCCCACGCGCACGGTAACCTTCTGCCCCTCCAGCAGCTTATACAGTAGATAGACCGAAGCGAGGTCGGCGGCGATAGCCGGCAGCTTCAGAAGGTAGTTGAACTGGTCGCCGTTGAAGGTGAACAGCTTGTCCAGCAGTCCGAGCAGCCAGAGGACGTAGAGGTAACCGGGTGTCCAATCGACGAAAGAGCCTTTATTATAGAAATTCCAGGGCCAGTGGGCGGCCAGGTCCTTGCCCCAGGCCTGGAACGTCGCTACGTCGTTGACAAAACCCGGGTAGGTAGCCAGAAACAGACGGACGACGAGGCCGACCGACAGGATGAGTATGATCGAGCTGACCTTGAAGGAGAAGTCGACCTGGGCAGGCTCCCTGGCCGGCAGGCTGGCCGTTCCCGTCTTCATCTTCGTCGTCGCCTTCTTAGGCTACTATCTCTCCGCCAGGACAGGGCAATACTTGCCATGGCCCGATCTGTTCGCCCGCGAGCCCGCCGACTGGTACAAGCACTACGTCTACCTGTCCGACGCCATCCTTCACGGCACGCTGGACGTGGGCTCCGTGGGCATCCCCGACTTCTACCAGGACATCGTGGTCGTCGGTGGGAATAAGTACCTGCCTTTCGCGCCCGCCCCCGCCGTCCTCCTCCTCCCCTTTGTGGCCATTTGGGGCACGCATCTTTCCGAAGTTTACTTCAGCATGGTGCTGGGGGCAATCAACGTGGTCCTGTTCTGGTACCTGTTGGGCGTCCTGAACATCAGCCGCACCACCAAGCTGCTGGTGGTGCCCTTCTTCGCCTTCGGCACCGCCCATTTCTACGCCGCCACCACCGGCACCGTCTGGTTCTTCGGCCACGTGTCGGCCATCTTCTTCGTGCTCCTGGCCCTTATCGCCTTGTTCCGCCAGGCCTCTCCCATCGTGACTGGCGTTCTCCTGGGGTTCGCCTTCATGAGCCGGGAGCCGACTGTTCTATCGGCGCCCGTCTTCCTGTACATCATCTTCCGACAGCGGCACGATAAGCTCAGCAAAGAAGCGCTCCTAGATGGAGAGACGCTCTACCGGCTGGGAAGTTTCTGTGCCGCCCTCGTCCCCTTCGCGCTGTTCTGGTTCTGGTACAACCTGGCCCGTTTCGACGGGCTGTTGGAGACGGGGTACGACACCGTCCGCAACAGCTACGCCAACGGCGGCATCCAGTATGCCTTCTACCTGAAGGACAACCCCAACGCGCCCCGCTATGAACTGTTCGACGTGCGCAGCATCCCGTTGCACCTGTACACCATGTTCCTCATGCCGCCCCAATACTACGCCGACTGGTCCGTCCTGAGGCCCTCGCCCTATGGGATGAGCATGTTGCTGACCTCGCCGGCCTTCGTCTACGCCGCCGCCGTGACCCGCAAGCACTTCCTGAAGCCCGCCCTGTGGGTGGCCATCGGCTTCGTATCCGTGCCGCTGCTGCTGCATTACAGCCAGGGGTGGGTGCAGTTCGGCTACCGATTCGCTCTGGACTTCGCGCCGTTTCTGCTGATCCTGACCGCCTTCGGCTTCGATGACCACCAATCGCCGGGCGCCAGACGGTTGCAGCTAGTCCTGGTGGCCGTCGCCATTGTGGCTGGCTTCTGGGGCCGCTACTGGGCCAACCAGTTCGGCTGGTAGCCCCGCCGCCTCACCAAGTCACCCAGCGGTAGCCGAACTTCTGGACCGGGTCGAACTCGTGGATCCAAACCACGCCGGCCGCGCTGATGACCACGCTGGCCCCGATGAGCGCCACGTGGTGCCACTTGAGCTTGTCGCCCATCCCGACCATCGTGAGCAGCAACAGGAAGGGGTAATAGTCCAGGGCGAAGCGGTAGCCGAACTGGGGCCAGCCGGTCAGGGCCACCGTGAAGTGGGTGAAGGCCATGGGGAGGATGGCGGCCCAGCAGGCCAGCACCAGCCGGTTATTCAGGTTGGTGGCGATCCCAAACAGGATCAGGGCCGCGAAGGGCCAGGCGATCAGGTTCTTCGCTGGGGCATCCATCACGTCGATCCCCCGCGCCGACAGGAAGGCGACCGCGATGGCCGCCACGATGGCGGCTAGCCAGGCCGCCCTGACCAGCGACCCGCGGATGCCCGCGAACAATGCATACAGAAAGGCCGGCGTCGTGACCCATATGGCCATCCCCGCCCAGGAGGGGAGGACGTACGGCGGGCTCGATTGGAACACCGGCATCATCTCCAAGGCTGTGGGGATATGGCGCGGGATATAGGTGGCGTCGAACAGCCCCTTGACCAGCACGCCCGCCGGCACGCCTTCCTTGTGGTACTCCATCCAGTAGTGGTAAGAGGCCGGCAGCGGCGTGTCGAACCGCAGATAGTTATAGACGAAGCTGATGCCCAGGAAGACCGCCAGCCCTGCCCCCAGCGCGAACAGGGGCCGCCAGTTGAGCCGCTGTAGCAGAGGCCGGCCGGTGTCCCAGCGAAGCCACTGGTCGGAGAACATGATCACGAAGAAGGGGAGAGCCAGGACGGTGGGCAACCGCGCGAAGTAGGCGGCGCCCAGGAACAGCCCGGCCAGGAAGGGCCGCTTGCTCACCAGCGTCTCGTGGATAGCCAGGAACATGAACAGCACGGCCGTGGCGCTGCTGAAGTACCATATGCCGCCATCGTTGGCGTTCCACCAGTAGGTGGTGCCGAAGGCGAACAGGACCGTCAGGGCCACCTGCAGCGCGATCTTTTCGGTCAGGCCGCGCATCAGGCGGTAGACCACGGCGGCGTTGAGGGCGCCGATGACGGTGGAGACCAGCGTCTGGTTCAGGGCCGTGCCGTACAGCACCACCCCGGGCAGCACCACCAGGGCCGTCATGGCCGGCTCGACCACGTAGTACTTCCCCTGGTAGACGGCCCAGTCGATGTGGAATAGCTCTTTACCGTTGACGATATCCAGCCGGCCGTGCAGCAGCGCATCGGCCAGCAGCACGGGGCCATTGAACGCCGTCTCCAGCCCATCGGTGAGCCGATAGACGACGAACGTCACCAAGAATACCGCCACGAAGCCGAGGATGGCGGCCTGGCGGCCCTTGAGCAGCGGCTTTGCCGCCGTCTTCACGGTTGTGGAAAGCTCCAGGTCAATCTCCACCGCACTATCGCCGCGGCTGAGCCGCAACGGTCAGGCATTGTCGTTTGAGTTTCCAGTATAGGTGGCCCGCAATGCTGACGCCAGGCGCATGCTGACCGTTGCCTACTGTATGTCCGCGTTCCGGTATACGGTGAAGCTGGCGTCCGTGTAAACAGCGACCGACCCCACCACCTCGCGGAGGTACCGGTCCAGCCGTTGCAGGGTCGCGGCGTCGTTCTGGGTCAGCAGCCCGTGCGGGGTCAGCCGGTGCAGCACCACATACCGTATCCGGTAGCGCCGGAACACCTCCTGCACCTTCGCTGGATCCAGGTCCTCTGCGGCCGGCAGGTCCTCGCAGATGACCGGGCAGGCCAGATACCTGAGGCCGGGCTCCCGACCCACCCACTCCAGGTCGCTTTCCTTGGCCCGCGACACGAAGCCCCCGAAGGTGGCCTTCTCATGGACCGTCTGGTAGTAGCTCGCGAAGGGGCCTCCGAAGAAGTCCCCGTTTATACCCCATCCGGTCATCCGGCCCCAGGGCGCATGGAGGACGCTGAAGTCCCCCGGTTCGTCCCCGATCTGCTGGAGGATAGCCGGCCGCGGCAGCTCGGTCAGGTGCACGGGAGGGTTCCAGAACTCCAGCGCGACCAATGCCAGGATCAGCAGACCCGCCAGCGACGCCACTGCCTTGCGGTGCTTCCCCAGCCAGGAGGTCAGGAGCTCCGTTCCCGCCCCCGCCAGGACGGCGAGGCCCATCATCCCGAACACCAGCATGCGCGTGGGTACCCTTCTTTCGCCGATGACGGGGATCTGGTCGTAGAGCTGATACGGCAAAGGCACCGAGACGGACACACCGAGGACGGAGAACGACTTGGTGCCATCGACGTACAACCACGGACCCAGGGTCAGGATGGTAAAGGCCAGAAAGACCACGCACCAGAAGAGAACGCCGGGGCGCCTCCGTCGTATGGCGACTAACGTCGCCAGGGCGGCCAGGAGCAAGGGAACGATTCCTAGGTACAGGGTGTTCTCCATCGTCCCGATCTCTTGGTGCGGATGGACGCCGAACCCCCCGATCGCCGGGTCCTCGCCGGGCCCCCACAGGGGGCTGGGAGTGACGAAGGCCAGCAGGTCCGCCGAGTAGAACTCATCGCCGCCGGGCATGTGATACTCGCCGCTTTGCACCGCGCGGAGAGTCGGTATCAGCAAGGGGGAACTGACAACGAACCACACGGCCGCGACAACGACAAGGCCCCGCGCCAGCGCCAGCAGGCCATCCCTGTCCCCTCGGCGCAGGTAGACGGCCCCCCAGTAGGCTGCCAGGAGGCCCAGGAATACGCTGGCGTCCAGGGCGTACTCCAGGTTGTTGTAGGTCAGGACCGCCCACAAGATACCGGCGGCCACAGCCTCTCTCATGCGGAACTTCTCCTGGAAGCGGACCAGGAACAGAGCGAACAGCGGGATCGGCCACGTGGTGGAGATGTGCCAGCGGCTGTTGAACTGCATCAACACGTACGGCGCGAAGGCGAACACGTAGGCCGAGACCATCCCGCCCAGGTGACTGCCGTTGACCCGATAGGACAGCGCATAGATGGCCAGCCCCGAGAAGACGAAGAACAGCAGGGCCAGCACATTCCAGGAGAGGAAGAGGTTGCCGGTGGCCACCTGCAGGGGGATCGACAAGACGCCGTTGATCACCGGCAGCGTGTGCAGATAGAGGTCGGTCCCCTCGGGGTAGAACAGGAGGTCCGTGTGGAATAGGTTCGTGCGCAGGTCCACGATGGCGTGCTTCACCCACCACAGGTTCCAGATGAAGGCGTAGGTGTCGAACGGGAAGATGCTGGAGTCTTGCAAGCTGTCCGTGGCATGCAGGACAAGAGGCCAGGTCTGGACCACTGCCGCCACGGAAAAGAACAGCCCGACCCCCAGCCAGCGGCCGGGCCGGCTGGCCAGGAACCCCTGGGCCTTGCCCGCCCGCGCCCTCAGGCCCCGCCAGAGCTCCAGGCCGCGCTCTTTCCACCTGGTGGCCGCTGCAAATGCCGCGCCAGACATTCTTACCCGACTATAGACAGGCACGGTCGGTGACGCCACCGTTTCCCTGCCGCGGCAGCCGGCGCGATGTTCGGGAACATTAGCGTCAAATGGGCAGCCACAGGCTAGCTCTAACGAGGGCGTCCTGATATATTTGAGCGCATGAGGGCAAGAACAGCCATCGTAGCCCCCGCCGTCGCCTTCCTCCTACTGCTGTTCCTGGGCACAGCCTGCGGCGGCGGCGAAAACCCCTTCGGCGTCAAATCCGAGGTAGTCACCCAGGCCGATCACGCCGACGCCATGGTCGTCGCCCCCGACGGGCGGCTGCTCTTCGCCGAACAACTGACCGGCAAGATCCGCATCGTTACCCCCGATGGTAAGCTCCTGGATCAGCCCTTCGCCCAGGTAGAGGTCGCCCTCTACGTGGAGTGGGGGCTGACCGGCCTCGCCCTCGATCCGGACTTCGCGAGCAACCACTTCGTCTACGCTTTCCTGACCCAGCCGGTCAGCCCGGACCCGCCGCCCATCGGCAGGCCCGTCATCGTCCGCTTCACCGACCAGAACAACCAGGGGGTCGACCCCAAAGTCCTGGTCGGCGACCTGCGCGAGACCGTCCCCGAACACCCGGGCTTCAATGCCAACGGCAAGATCCACTTCGGCCCCGACGGCTTCCTGTACGCCAGCCTGGGCGACTACGACACCAACGAACTGGTACAGGACCTCAGCACCCCGATGGGCAAGCTCCTTCGTATCAACAAGGAAGACGGGTCGGCAGCGCCCGGCAACCCCCTGGCGGCCAACCCCAGCGCCGACCAGCGCATCTTCGCCTACGGCTTTCGCGAGCCCTTCGACTTCGCCTTCCATCCCCAGACCGGCCAGCTCTATGGCACCGACAACACCCCCAACACCTGCGAGGCGCTGAACATCGTCCAGCCCGGCGCCAACTACGGCTGGCCCAACGTAGGCCCCTTCCCCTTCTCCGATTGCCTGGTGGGCCGCGAGGTGAAGCCCCTCTACCACTTCGCTAAGGGAGGCATGAACCCCGGCGATTTCCTCTCCCTGGTGGAAGTCACATCCATCGCCTTTGCCTCCGGCAGCAAGTACCCGCTCATCGGCGACTCGCTGCTGGTCTGCGAGAAAGTCACCAAGCTGCTGCGCCGCGTGACGCTGGCCGGCCAGAACTTCGACCAGGTAACCGCCGATGATGCCGTCGTCAAGGACTGCCAGCTGGCCATCGCTGTGGCCCCCGACGGCACTGTCTATTACAGCAACGAGACGGAGATCCGGCGACTAGTGCCCACAGCAGCCAAACCCGTCCCCTAGCCTGAAGCCCGCCGCACGCCCAATGGGCCAGCCCTCCCTGTCTCAGCAACCGAAGCGCGATGGAACCACGGTCCCGCAGTAGCCGCCGCCGCCGGCCGCAGCCTGCCTCCCCCGAGCCCGCGCCTGCGAGATCGCTCCTCCGCCGACGCGAGCTGCTGCTGGTCGTGGGCCTGGCGGCGGTGGTCATCGCCGTCGTGGCCACCGTGCTCCTGGTCTCCAGCGGCGACGAGAAGTCGGCCACCGAACAACCCACGCAGTCCGCCGACGAGGCGGCCATCGAGTCGCTGGCGCGGCGCTCCATCGATGTCCTACCGCAGGGCCAGTGGCCCTCCTTGTACGACTCCTTCACGACAGAGTTCCAGCAGCGCTGTCCCCAGGCCGACTTCGCTCAGGTCGGGGCCGATAACGCCGCCCAACTGGGCGCCGACCTCCCCTTCCTGCGCTTCAAACGGCTGGAGAACGTGGCCGTATCGGCCGACAACGCCCGCGCGGTCATCGTCGGCGAGGTGGTCGGCCGCAACGAGTACCGTATCCAGGCGGCCTTCCAGAAGCAGGACGGCGCCTGGAAGCTAGCGCCCGCCCCCGACACCGAGGGCTGCGACGCCTTCACCCGGCTCGGCGGCTAGCCCGCACTATCTCCGAGCCGCAGCGATACCTCTACGCCGGTAGCATGAGCGGGGGTCATCGCTCCGCTCGTCCTTCGAGAGCCTCAGGACGAACGGGAAGCGGCGAGATATCGCCTGCCGCAACCTTGGGCAACCCCCACTGCCCGGAAGCGCGGGGTCCGGCCCAAAAGAGGCAGGGGCCCCAGGGGTTCCCGGGGCCCCTTTTGCGATTGCCTAGCTTATCCGGCTACTGGCGCTCTAGCGCCGCGCGCGGGACAGGGCCCAGGCGCCCGATCCCACGACGGCCAGGCCCAGCATGCCCGCCAGCACCCAGATGAGCGCGGACGGACCGCCGTCGGAGGGCGTGCCGCCGGTCTTGATGGCCGCCGCCGGCGTCACCGTCACCGTCGCCGTGGCGGTGGCCGTGGCTGTCGGTACAGGTGTCGCTGTCGCCGTCGGCGTGGCGGTAGCCGTGGCGGTCGGGGTCGGCGGCGTGGTGCAGGTCAAGTTGAGCAGCTGCACGTTGGCGTTGTTCCAGGTGCCGGTGGGCGTGCAGGCGATAGCAGTGCCGCCGTCCACGTACTCGAACGAGACCGTGGCGCCATCACTGCCGCAGTTGTCCTGCTCGCTGTTGTGCTTCACCTGGATATCGTAGTTAAGGCTGTCGCCCAGGTCGGATATGGAGGCGGTACCGCAGATGACGCCACCAATCTTACCCCGCACGGTACCGGCGGTGGCGGCGGCCCCGTCCACGGTCACCGTGCCGAAGAACCGGGATGGAGGCAGGATCTGGGCGTTGGCGGTGGGCGCAGCGCTCTGAATGCTCACCAGCGCCAGAGCCACCAGCGCCACCGCCGCCACCACTGCCCCTGCCAGACTCAGTTTTCTCATCTTGACCTCCTACCTATTGGGCCCTACTTGCCCCCTCCGGGGCTTCTCCCTGTTTCTTCGCGCTCCAACCCCTGAGGAGGGGGCCCGGCTGGGGGAATCCCTCCTCAGGGGTTGGCTGCACTGTTCCCTATTCTACGGGTCTTGCGGCCAGTCGATGTCCTCGCTCACATGGATGACCAGAACGTCGTTCAGGCACACCTGCTTCAGGTCGTTGATGATGTCCGGCACGTCCGGGTCGAAGCTTGTCCACGCCTTGCTCTCGTTATCGTGCCTCCAGGCCACATCCAGAGCGTCGGCGTCCGTCAGAGGCTCGAAGGCGTCGACCGAGTTGGCGCACTTGTCGGCCTGCCAGGACACGAAGTTCCAGCCGGCGAACAGCTTGACCACTATGGGCGCCGGCGGCGGTACCACCGGCGGTGCGTTGACGAGCACGTCGAACGTCACCGTGCCCTCCGGGTCCTGTGCCTCGATACGGACGTTGACCGGGCTCAGCTGGCTCTCGTGCACGTGGATCCAGGCCTGGCACTCGTCGCCAGAAGCCACCAGCTTGGGTTGCGTGATGCCACCGAGGGCTATCGTCGCGTTGGAGTCAGCCGAGAACGTCGTCACCGTAGCGGAGTCGCTGTCCCACGTGCCCAGCTTGGCCGCCGCGTTACCGTTGACGTCCTTAACGATCTCGCCCTCGGGCGAGTTGATGGAGAACTTCACCGTCTCGCCCAACACGCCATTCAGGCCCGCGGCAGGGCCGCCAGCTGACACGGTGGTGCCGGCTGCGAACCCACCAACCTGGGTGAGACGGGTGTCGCCATTGGAAACCGTGGCGCTGCTGTCGTTGTCACGGTAGATGCCCTCACCCGGCGTGTAGGCGGCGGGCCCCGTGTGCTTCTCGTTACTCTTGAACGCCACCAGGACGTCGCCGATGTCGGAGTCGCCCGCTTTCACTATGCTCCCCGCGGGCAGCGTACTGCTTACGGTCGTGAGGCGGGTATCGCCCACGGAGACGGCGCCGGTGCCGTCGGCGTCACGATAGACCCTCTCGTCCGGGTCGAACTTGGCGTTGGCGGTCCCTAGTTCGCTGTGCTTCTCGTCGCCGGCGAAGGCCCCCAGGGCCTGGCCAACGTCGGAGTCACCGCCAGCGCACAGGCCATCCCGGTCAGTCAGGTGCAGCACCACGTAGTTGAACTGGTTCGTCTTGCCCGGGACGATGGTCACGTCCTTGATACCGCCCCATGTCCAGTCGATGGAGGCGGGGGCGCTCGTCATCTCTTCGTGCTTCCGCTTGTCAGGGTAGTCCACGGTGGCGGTCAGGGTGCTGCTGCCGACCTTGACGCCGTTGTTGCAGTAGTGGCCGCTCACGAACTGGATCGTGCTCGGCAGGTTCGTGTCGCAGCCCTCCCAGGTGAGGTTAGCGTCACCGTTCACCTTGGCCTTGGCCACGCCGTGGTTGTCGCTGTAGATCGTGATCCAGGAGTAGCCGCCGGTGGACTTCGGCGTGCCGCCCGGCGCTCCCGGAGCGGACAGTACCACCGCCGAGTTGTCGGCCAGGCTGTCCCAGAAGTTGTACAGGCCGCTCTTGGCGCCGATGCCCCAGGAGTGCCACAGGTAGTTGCCACCGAGAATCCAGGGCTCCGGCGGGATGTGGGTCACCTGGTACTGGCCGTCACCGCTGGGCTTGTCGAAAGGCTTGATGAACCCCGAGCTGGTGGCGCTGAGGGCGATCTTGACCTCCGCCGAGGGCATCGGCGCGTCATCGGCGTTCACCGTGCCGTTGGGGAAGATCGTCTCGCGGCCCTGGGCGCCGGTCAGCGGGGCCAGCGGCGCCTTGCTGTCGCCGCAGGCAGGTCCGTCGAGCAGGCTCAAGGGACCGGCGTTCTTGCTGCTGCAGGCCGTGCCGCCCATCAGGTCGAACTGAGCCTTGTTGCCAAACTTCGTCTGCCAGTCGTCGGGGAAGATGCAGCGGTTGGCCGGCTTGACGTGGCCGTTGAGGTCCACGGCCTCCGGGCGCTGCGGACAGTTGAGGGCCGGCACCCACCCCCGCACCTTCACCGTCACCAGCTGGTCGGTCGACACAATGGAGGAGGTGGCGGCGATGGTGAGGGTGACGTCCTCGAACTTCATGCAGTAGACCACGAAGTCCATTTCAGGGGAGAGGATGATCGCCCCACCGGCGTCCGTGATATGGGCCGTCACGTCCACCTCAGCCGGGTCTTCGCACTCCACGATAACGCGGCTGATGCAGTCGGAGTTGCCGAGAGCGGTCTTGGCCGGGGTCACGCTCACCACGATGAAGTCCGGGCCGCTGGCCGCGGCAGCCTCACCCGGGATGGCGTTGAGGGCGGCGCCTATAGGCAGGGTGCCCTGGTAGCGCACGTAGAAGGGGTTCGGGTACGGGCAGTCGCCGCCGGCGGCCGCCGGGTTCCGCCAGTCCTTCTCCAGCAGCACCCGCTGGCCGGCCCAGGCCAGTTGAGGCGGCTTGCTCACCTGCGCCACCATCCGCCAGTGAATCGTGATCGTCTCGATGATGACGACCTTGGGCCGGCTGCTCAGAGCCGGGTCGTACTCTTCGGTCTTGATGGTTACCGTTATCGACGTGCTGTCGATACAGTTGGCGTTGGCGGCCGTGGTGGTCAGGGCAGCGTCGTTGTTGGGCAGGATCTCGAAGCCCACGCCCTTGTCGCTGCTGGGCACGGTGGCCGCGGCGTTGAAGCCGCCCACCACCGGGTCCAGCTTGATGACGCTACCCGTTACCGGGTCTTCCAGCCGCACCGAGCCGCAGTCGCCGGTGACGGTGTAGGTCTGCTGCATGCCGTCGATCGGCCCGCTGTAGTTCGGGTGGCTGCCGTTGGCGTAGTCGATGAAGGACTGGCCGGCGGCGGTGATCTTGTCGAAGGTGGACGGGATGAGCACGCCCGTCACATCCAAGGTCTTGCCGCTCATGTCGGGCCGCGTGCAGAAGCCCGCATCGACGGGCAAGGCGCTGCACTCGCGGTTCGGCCAGTCAGCCAGGTCGCCGCTCTGATTGCTAGCGACCAGTGTGTCTCCCACGTTCCCCGCCGCCGGACCGGTCCCAGCCGCGTTGCCTACCAGTTGCGTGTTTGTGGGGCTGTTCCACTGCTTGATCAAGGGAGCGTTAGTAGCGTTGTCCCAGTAGAACTTGTCGCCGGTGGGCACGTAGGTGGCCGTGATGAGCTGCTCCACGGGCTCGTCCACGCGCCACTGCATGCAGTTGGCCTGAGCATCGTCGTTAGCAGTGCCGTCGCCCTGCACGTTGAGGACCGGGAAGCCTGTTATGTCCTGGTGCGGGGCGGCCGGCGTGATGGTCCAGGCGATGTCGCTGTTGTCGGCGGCGCCCAGGTCTGCCGAGACCAAGCAGGCCGTGTGGGTGGACCGCGTGGCGTCGTCAGAGTCGTCCTGGATGGTCAGCGGGTAGACCTGCGAGGGGTGGCTGGCGTCGAAGTCCCGCGGCGTGTCATCGGCCGCGTCTTCCGTGGCGTTGTCGAGGTCCACGTGCACCAGGCGGCCGCCCACAGTTACGACGTGCACCGTCGCGGAGGCCGAGGGGTTAGCCACGCCGGAGGTGTTCGTCGTGGTCGCCGTGTTGGTCTTGTTACCAAGGGTATTGGCCACGAACCTGATGGTGACCGTGGCCGAGCTGCCCGCGTTCAGCGTGCCCACCGTGCAGGTCACGACCTGACCGGCGGCGGTGCAACCCGGGCTCGATCCAGTCGACACGAAGGCCGTCCCCGTGTCCAGGGTGTCCACAACGTTCACCCCGGTCACGGCAAAGCCACCGGTGTTGCTGACGACGATGGTGGAGGTGGCAATGTCACCTACGCCCATCGTGCCGGGGCTGTTGGTCTTGCTAATGGCCAGTCTGCCGGCGCGAACCGTGATGCTGGCACTGGCGCTTACCGGACCGCCTTCGGCCGAGTCAGCGGTAGCGGAGTTGTTCACCACCGTTCCGTCAGGAACGCCGCTCACCGGCCGTACGTTAATGATGACGGTGATGGTGCCGCCGACGGGAACCGTGCCGCCCGTGCAGCTGATAAGAGGCCCGGCGCCCAGGCTGGCGCCCGAGTTGCAGTTGCCGGCGGTGAAGGCCGTGGCGCCGCCCGCCACGCTCGTGCTGGTGGACGGGACCGTCAACTGGCTGCTGATCTGATCGACCAGGGAGACGCCGGTGGCCGTGGCGTTGCCGTTGTTGCCGATAACAATCGTGAAGTTGCCCGTGTTGGGGTCCGTGACGCCTGAGGAGGTCTTAGAAATGGTCAGGTTGGGCAGCGCCGCGCACACGCTGGCGCTGGCTGTGATCGGCGCGGGCTGCTGGGCCGAAGTGGCCGAGGCCGTGTTGAGGAAGCAGGCGCCGGAGGCCGGGTTGCTGCCCGCCGTCAGGTTCACGTTAGCCGTGCAGCTGGCGCTGGCGCCCGCCGCCAGCGTAGCAACGGTGCCCTGCAAGGTGTTGCTGACGATGGTGCAGACGGCGCCGCCGCTCTGGCCGGCGCTGGAGAAGGTCAGGCCCGCCGGCGCCGGGTCGTTGATGACTATGCCGGTGGCGGGGGCCGCGCCCACGTTGGTTACCGTCACGGTGAGCACCGGCGTGGGGCCGCCGCTGCTGGCGAAGCCCACGGTGCCGCCGCTGAAGCTCTTGCTGATCGTAAGGATGGGGTTGTTGTTAATGGTCACGGTGCCGGTCGAGGACTGGACGGTCCCGGTCTCCGTGGTAAAGGTGTCCGCGTTGTTGCTGGTGCTGGCCCCGGTGGCCTGCCCGGCCGCCGCGCGCATCCCCACCTGTACGTTGAAGCTGGCGCCGGCGTTCAGGGGGCTCGTCATGTTACAGCTCAAGCTGTTACCGGTCAGGGTGCAGTTGGGGATACTCTGCGAGGCCGGGAACACCTCGACCACGGTCGTAGGGGTGCCGCGCACGTCGGCGTCGGTAATCGTCCCATTGGTCAACGGCGCCGTGCCGTCGTTGGTCACCGTGTAGATCCAGGAGAACTGCTCCTGGGGCGTGGAGGTGACCGTGCTCTTGCTGGCCACCTTGGTGAACACCAGGTGGGCCGACGAGGAGATGGTCAGACACTCGCTGTTGGAATTCACTGCCGGGTCGGTCTGGACCGAATCCGCGGTGAAGCTGTTGCAGACCACCGTCCCGTTGACGATGTTCGACTTGGCCGTCACCGTGAAGGTAATCGTACCGGTGCCGCCACCCGCTAGCGAACCTCCGGAGCAGGTGATCGTCTGTCCGGCGACGGAACAGGTCGGGTTGACCGCCCAGCCCGCCTTGGCGAAGTTGGCGTTCGAGTTGCCCGGCGGGTTCAGCTCGTTGGGAATGACGTCCGTAATCACCACGCCCGTGGCTGTGCCGGTGCCGCCGTTCGTAACCGAGAGAACGTAGGTGGCAGTGCCGCCGCCGGCGGCGATGGTAGGAGCATTACCGGCGAAACCGTCGCTCTTGGAAGCGGAGAGGATGACCGAGAGGATCGTCACGGCATCATTCTGGGGCGCGTTGTCCGGGTTGGTGGGGATGACGTCGGCCACAACGAAGTTGGCGTCAGGCGGCGACGCTGGAGTCCCCGTCACCGTGTAGTCAAAGTCAACTCTCACGCTCTCGGTGGGATCGAAGTCGCCCGCGGCGAGGGTGCAGGTCACCACTTCGCCAACCACGCCGCAGTCGGCGGCTATCAGACCGGTAACCCCGACCAGCTGGGTAACGGTGATGGGGCCGATGGTGCCCGGAATGGCGCTGGCCTCCGATATGGTAAAGGTGCCCGCGTCGTTCGGGCCGCCGCCGATGTTGGTGACCGTTGTGGCCACGTGTATCGGGGCGTTAGGGGGCACCGGGCTGAACGCCGGCTCCGGCGTCGCATCGATGGCGTACTGCATGAAGGCCGGGGCGCCCGCCTGCACGAGGCCGGCCGCGACGTTCATGCCGAAGAAGCACCGCTGCGCAACACCGCCGTTGTTCAAACTGCCGGCAATCGGGTCGCAACTGGTGAGGTCGTCAGCGTACGTTGGGTCCGCGGCGCCCGGCGAGATGCCGATCATGCCGTTGAACGGACCACTGGTGCTGCCACCCACCTCGCACGGGTTGGTCGAACCGCCGGTGG
>JACPQO010000195.1 GCA_016190405.1 Chloroflexota bacterium
GACCACCAGCTCAACCACGAGGACGCCGACGACGACAACGACCAGTACGACGACGGCGACGAGGCCCTCATCGGCACCGACCCCAACGCGGCCTGCGGCGCTGACTGGCCGGCCAACCTCAACAACGCCGGCGGCAGCGCCAACAAGATCGATATCTTCGACGTGAACAAACTCGCGCCGCCCGTCTTCTTCTCCAGCGTCGCCGGCGCCGCCTACCAGGCCCGCCTGGACCTGAAACCAGACGGCGTCATCAACATCTTCGACGTCAACAAGCTGGCCCCGCCCGTCTTCTTCTCCACCTGCCTGCCCTGAGCCTGTCAAAGGGCACGCCGTAGGGGCGCGGCTCGCTGCGCCCTGCCAAGGCCTGCCCGGTCACGGCTCCGGCAGGCCAAACTTCTACAAAAGAACGTCATAACTCTTGACAACCATCCGAATGGGTTTAGAATAAGAACGCCGGGCCGCTTGTAGCGGCTTCGCCGAAACGAGGGGGTGGCGATGCGATTCTTGTGGCTTCTCCCCTTGGGCTTCCTGGCCCTGGGAGCCCTGCTTTTCGCTGCCTGGCGCCTTCCCCAATCGGAGGCCAGCTCAGGCGTGGAGGTTGTCAGCTTCTCCGTTGCCTTTCCGGCGCCCCCGCCTTACTCCGGCGAGGTCGGCGACACCTTTCCCATTAACCTCGCTGAGACTGTCTTCAACCACGGTCCGGCCCCTGTCTCCTCCTCCTCCCTTCTCGCCACCGGCTTCGGCTTCACCGCCGACGTGGGCGTCCGCTTCGCGGCCAACCCCGGTGACGCGTGCCTCTTGAACGGCGCCCCGGTATCCTGTGGCGAGGGCAGCCCCGCTATCAACGGCTTGCGGGTGAGCTCCGTGTCAATCCCGGCGGGCCTGGGCGTGACGATCGTCCGCGGCTTGGAGCTGACGTGCCTGCACAGCGGCCAGTTCAGCAGCGCCATCGTAGCCCGGGAGCTCAGCGGCGGCGATAGCAAGGCCATCTCGCCGGTCAGTTTGACCTGTGGTCCTGCGCCGCCGTCGGCCACACCAACGCCCACCGCTACGCCCACGGCTACACCGACGCCAACAGCCACATCAATGCCGCAAGTGACAGGCACGCCCACACCCACCCCGACAGCCGCTGGAACACCCTTGCCCACGCCGACCCCCGCAGCGACGACGACGCCGACGGCCACAGGCGCGCCGCAAGTGACGCCGAGCCCGACTCCCACCCCCACGCCAGTACCCAGCCCGCAGACGCCTCCTCCCACCGAGCCGACACCAACGCCCACGTCCACACCCACGGCGACGCCGGCCCCGACCGCGCCTCCCGATTGCCCCCAATCCCTACCTGGCCGCATCTGCCTCATGGCCATCGACACCGATATCTCGAACTGGGATGACACGGCGCCATCTGGCAACGACGCCACGCACGTGGGGCCCGTCGACTCCTGTAACACCATCCCCACCGTGGGCGGCAGCATCACCGTCGACATTCTGGTGGACGCCGTCGCCGCGCAGGATCCGATTAACGGCTTCGAGTTCCAACTCAACTACGACCCCACCGTAGTCATGGTCACTGCGGTCAACAATCTCATGCTCGTAGCCTCCGGCGTAGGAACTGTCCCCATTGATTTCTCTGAGATACCGCCCGACTCCCGTAGCGACCCCGGCGCTTTCCTGGTGGCCTTTCTGGACTTTGGCTTGAACCACGAGACCGGCGAGGGCGTCCTCAGCCGCATCGAGTTGACGGCCGTGGGGCCCGGCATCACCGACGTCACATTCACCCCACCAGACTTTACTACGCCAACCGCGAGTTCCCTCATTGTCATTAGGAAAATCGACGGCGCTAACCTGATCACCCCCCAAACCGAGATCCGCAACGCCCGGGTCGCCGTCGGCCAGCCCTGCGGGTCGGGCCTCACCGGCTCGCTGGACAGCGACGGCGATGGCTGGACCAACGGCGACGAAGCCCTCATCGGCACCAGCCCGACCAACCCCTGCGGCGCAGACTGGCCCGCCAACCTCAACAACGCCGGCCCCAGCGCCAACAAGATCGATATCTTCGACGCCAACGCTCTGGCCCCACCGGTCTTCTTCAGCAGCCCGCCCAACCCCAACTACAGCGCCCGAAAGGACATATCCAGGGCGGGTGCCTCCAGCAACAAGGTCGACATCTTCGACATCAACAAGATGGCCCCGCCCGTCTTCTTCTCCACCTGCACGCCGTAGGGGCGCAGCATGCTGCGCCCTGCCAAGGCCTGCCCGTTCACGGCTCCGGCAGACCAAATTCCTACCAAAAGCCCCAAACTCTTGACAACCATCCAAACGGGTTTAGAATAGGAATGCCGGGCCACCACTGGCGGATTCGCCACAGGGAAGGCGGCGATGCGAACCTTCTGGCTGCTTCCCCTGGGCTTGCTGGCCCTGGGAGCCCTTGCTCTTCTTGCCTGGCGCCTGCCCGCCTCGCAGGCCAGCTCAGGCGTGGAGGTCGTCAGCTTCGGCATTGGTCCGTTGGACGCGCCGCCACCTTACTCCGGCCAGATCGGCGACACCTTTAGCATTAACCTCGCCGAGACCGTCATCAACCACGGTTCGGCCCCTGGCCCCTCCGCATCCATTTGGGCCACCGGTTTCGGGTTCACCGCGGACGTGGGCGTCCGCTTCGTGGCCAACACCGGCGACGTTTGCTTGCTAAACGGCGCCCCCGTGTCCTGCGGCGAGGGCGACCCGGGTACAGGCGGCCCCTCGCCTAGGGGTAACCTAACCTGCATTGACGACGATGACGACGACGGCGACGGCCTGACGGACGGCCAGGACCCCGACTGCCAGCACGCCATCAACGGCCTCCGGCTGCCCACCGTGGTCATACCGGCCAACCTCGACATCACCATTGCTCGCGGCTTGGAGCTGAAGTGCCTGCACCAAGGCCAGTTCACCAGCGCCATCGTGGCTCGCGAGCTCAGCGGCGGCGATAGCAAAGCCATCTCGCCGCTGGAGCTGACCTGCGGACCCTTCCCCGCGCCGACTGCCACCCCTACGCCAGCGCCTACGCCAACGAGCACAGCATTACCCCAACTAACGCCCACTCGCACCCCCACGCCGACGCCCACGCCCACTGCCATCCTGCCACCCTCTCGGTTCTACGGCACGGTGACCGTGGATGGGACCCCCGCTACGTCCGGCACCCTCAGGGGGAAGGTCGGCGGCAACATCTGCGGCACCGCTACCATAACGGACCTGGGCGGCGGCATTAACTACGATATCCAGGTCAAGCACAGCAGCCAGCAGGCGGGCTGCGGCAGCGAGGGCGTCACGGTGTCGTTCGAGTTCGTGGACGGGGGCTCGGCTACCCCCTGCTCGCCCAACGGCACCTGGAACAACCTCAACGTGCAGTTGCTCAACCTGACCTGCAGTACGCCGGCGACGCCCGCGCCGACACCCACGCCTGCACCCTGCCCTATACCCTCAGGCTGCCCAACCCCTACGCCCACGCCGACGCCCACGCCGACACCCGGACCGGGCGGCACCTTCAACCCCACTGGCTCCGCCTGCCTGGACAACGAGGCTACCGTCGACCCCGATCCCTTCAGGGCAGGCAACGCCGGGGAGTGCGACGGCAACAGCGCCCCGGGCGCCACCACCGGCATTACCACATCGGTCAACCTGGCCAGGGGCGACGTCAACTTCGCGGGCGTCATCAGCTTCACCCCGCCGGAGTGGGGCATCCCTAACGGCAACACGATTCCGGACGGCGCTGTCGTCGGCACCCTTACATCCCAGGTTACCCTCGGTCTTCTCGGCGGCGCCTGCAATACCAGCCTCTATGTCTCCTTGACCCTCCTGAACGCCAGCATTAGCCCCGCCAGTACGGTAACCTTCGATGACGGCTTCAAGGACGCCAACGGCGACCACCTACCCGACGCCGTGACCAAGTTCCCGGACTTCATCGCCCGTATCGTCCCCGGCGTGACGCCCCATGCCCGGCTCTACGGCCAGACCAGCATCGCCGGCATACCGGTGTCCATCAACTTCGTGCTGTTCGAGCCCGGCACCTCCATCGGCGGTCTCGTTCTGGACCCGCGCCTCGGCTACCCCTCCGTCACCTTCCTCCAGAACACCGGCGACCCGCAGGCGGTGCCCGCTCCCAGCGCCATCACCGATTTCTGCTCTCAACTGCTTTCGACCACCATCATCTACGGCACCACCGTCGACTTCCCCGGTACGTCGGCCAACGAGGGCGGCCTGACCTACCGCAGCAACCCCAGCGCCGCCGGCACCTACTATTTCGTGACCTTCGCCGCCGGACAGCCTGACGCCGACGGCGACGGCTACGAGAACGGCCTCGACCCCTGCCCGCTCACCCCTGACCCCACCTGGAACGTCCGCGCCGGCACCCTACTCACACCCCAGCCGGGCGACGCCGACGGCGACCGCATACCCGACTCCTGCGACAAGGAGCCGAACTCCAGTCCCCCCAGCACGGACGTGGACAGCGACGGCTACCTGAACACCGGCGACAACTGCCCGCAGGACGCCAACGGTCTGGCCGGCAGCAACCAGAAGGACAGCGACAGCGACGGCATCGGCGACGAATGCGACAATCTCGGCGCCGGTGGCGGTGTCCCCACCACCTGTGTCATCAGCCAGGTCCAGGTTGGCGGTGGCGGCGCTCCCTCTGTCGACCCCAAGAACCTGGCCCCGTGCAACCTGGGCTTCATACCCATGCCTACACCAACGCCTACGCCAACCTGCACACCTATCCCGGGAACCGGCTGTCCCACGCCCACGCCGACGGCCACACCTACGCGGACCCCTACTCCCACACCCACGCCAACGCCGACGCCGACGCCTACGCCCACCGAGACGCCGTCAGGCCCCTGCGTACCCGGCCCGGGCGTGATCTGCCTCATGGCCATCGACACGGACATCTCCAACCCCGATGACAGCGCTCCCTCTGGCAACGACGCTACGCACGTCGGGCCCGTCGACTACTGTAACACCATCCCCACCGTGGGCGGCACGATCACCATCGATGTCATCGTTGACGCCATCAATCCGGCCGACCCCGTCAACGGCTTCCAGTTCGTCCTAATCTATGATCCCGGCGTCCTCGAGGTCTCCGCCGTCAACAACCTCATGCTCGTTGCCTCGGGCGGCGGCACCGTCCCCATCGACCTCTCCGAGGTACCGCCCGACTCTAGGAGCGACCCCGGAGCCTTCCTCGTAGCCTTGCTCGACTTCGGAGGCAACAACGAGACCGGCGAGGGCGTACTCAGCCGCATCACGCTGACAGGAGTAGGCCCCGGCGTCAGCGACGTCGCCCTCTCGGGCGGGCTCTCTGACATTGCGGTTCTTGACCCCCTTTTTAACACCAACCTCATCACCCCCCAAACGGAGATCCGCAACGCCCGGGTCGCCGTCGGCCAGCCCTGCGGGTCGGGCCTCACCAGCTCGCTGGACAGCGACGGCGACGGCTGGACCAACGGCGACGAAGACCTCATCGGCACCAGCCCCACGAGCCCGTGCGGCGCTGACTGGCCCGCCAACCTCAACAACGCCGGCCCCAGCGCCAACAAGATCGATATCTTCGACGTGAACGCTCTGGCCCCGCCGGTCTTCTTCAGCAGCCCGCCCAACCCCAACTACAGCACCCGCAAGGACCTCTCCAGGGCAGGCGCGTCCGCCAACAAGGTGGACATCTTCGATATCAACAAGATGGCCCCGCCCGTCTTCTTCTCCACCTGCACGCCGTAGGGGCGCCGACGCCACAGCGCCCGAAGGGCAGGCTGAAGCCTGCCGGAGAGCACCTCGCAAGGGGCGCGCGCGACACGAGACAGGAGACACGAGACATGGAGGCCGACAGGTCCTTCCGCCCTCCAACCTCCATCCTCTAACCTCCAACCTCCTGCCCGTTCCCCCTTCCACCTGCACCCCGCCATGCCCTAAGATAGCCTCGTGGCAGGCACCACGCCCCCTGCGGCCGCCTGGGCCAAACGACCCGGCAACTCGTCGCCCTTCGCTATCTACCTGGCTCCTTGTTCCTGGTTCCTGGTTCCTCTCTCGCCATGATCGAACGCTACAGCCGACCCCAGATGGCCCGCGTCTGGTCCGAGGAGAACAAGGCCGACAGGTGGCTTCAGGTCGAGCTCGCCGTCTGCGAGGTCTGGGCCGAACGCGGCGTCATCCCGCCCGACGCCATGGCCAAGATCCGTAAGGCCCGCTACGACCGCGACCGCTGGGCCCAGTACGAGCGGGAGATGCACCACGACTTCAACGCCTTCCTGCGCGCCGTCGCCGACAGCCTGGGCGAGGAGTCCCGCTTCCTTCATCTGGGCCTCACGTCATACGATGTGGAGGACACCGCCCTGGCCCTCCGCCTCATCGAGGCCACCGAGCTCCTGGAGCAGGACGTCCGCGCCCTCATGGACGCCATCGCCGTCCTGGCCCGCGAGCACAAGCGCACCCCCTGCATGGGCCGCAGCCACGGCGTCCACGCCGAGCCCACCTCCTTCGGCCTCAAGCTGGCCGGCTGGTACGACGAGATGCGCCGCCACTCCCACCGCCTCACCCACGCCAAGGAGCAGGTCGCCGTGGGCAAGATATCGGGCCCCGTGGGCTCCCACGCCACCGTCCCGCCCGACCTGGAGGACGAGGTCTGCGGCCGGCTGGGCCTGCTGGTGGAGCCCGTCTCCACGCAGGTCGTCCACCGCGACCGCCACGCCCTCTTCGTATCGACCCTGGCCGTTATCGCCGCTTCTCTGGAGAAGTTCGCCACCGAGGTGCGCCACCTCCAGCGCACGGAGGTCCTGGAGGCCGAGGAGCCCTTCGCCGCCGGGCAGACCGGCTCGTCCGCCATGCCCCACAAGCGCAACCCGGAGAAGTGTGAGCGCATCTGCGGCCTGGCCCGCCTCTTCCGCGGCTACGCCGTGGCCGCCCTGGAGGACGTCGCCCTCTGGCACGAGCGGGACATCTCGCACTCCTCCGTGGAGCGCGTCATCCTGCCCGACGCCTGCACCCTGCTGGACTACATGCTGGACCTGTTCACCCAGATCGTCAGCGGCCTCCAGGTATATCCGGATAACATGCGGCGCAACCTGGAGCTGACCCAGGGCGTCGTCTTCTCCCAGCGGGTGCTGCTGGCGCTCATCGACAAGGGGCTGAAGCGCTACGAGGCGTACGAGCTAGTCCAGGCCAGCGCCATGCGCTCCTGGCACGAACGCACACCGTTCCTGGACCTCCTGTGCGATGACCCCCGCGTGATGGCCCACCTCCCACGGGACGAACTGGCCTCCCTGTTCGACTACGGGTTCTATCTCAAGCACGTCGACGAGAGCTTCCGGAGGGTAGGACTATGACCGCCATCCTCACCCAGACCACCCTCGACCTGCCCCTCTACGCCCGGGGCAAGGTTCGCCCCCCGATCGTCCTGAGCGTAGTCGAAGGACGGACAGCGCCAGCGAGCGCTGAGCGTAGTCGAAGTACGAGCGCTCCCGCCCCATCCCCGCTGGCTCATCTGGAGGACCGACTATGACCGCCATCCTCACCGAGACGGCCCTCGATCTGCCCCTGTATGCCCGCGGCAAGGTCCGCGACGTCTACGACCTGGGCAACAAGCTCCTCATCGTCGCCACGGACCGCATCTCCGCCTTCGACGTCGTGCTGCCTACCGGCATCCCCGATAAAGGCCTCGTCCTCACCCAGCTCTCCGCCTTCTGGTTCGAGCTCACCGGCGACGTCGTGCCCAACCACTTCCTCCGCCTCGTGGACGGCACCCGCATCGAAGGCGTCCCGATCGAGCTCCCGCGCGACCTCATCGGCCGCGCCATGCTGGTGCGCAAGGCCCGCCGCATCGAGGTCGAGTGCGTCGTGCGGGGCTACCTGTCGGGCTCCGGCTGGAAGGAGTACCAGGAGACCGGCGCCATCAGCGGCGTCAAGCTGCCGCCGGGCCTGGAGGAGAGCCAGGAGCTGCTGGAGCCCATCTTCACGCCCACCACCAAGGCCGAAGCCGGCCACGACCTGCCCCTGACCTTTGAGCAGGTCGTGGCGCAGGAGGGCAAGCTCGCAGCGACGGCGATGCGCCTGCGCGCCCTGGCCGTCTACCGCTACGGCCGCGATTACGCCCGCCAGCGCGGCATCATCATCGCCGACACCAAATTCGAGTTCGGCTGGCTGCGGAGCGAAGGCGAGTCCGTACCTGGCGAAGACGATGAGATCACCCTCATCGACGAGTGCCTGACGCCGGACTCCAGCCGCTTCTGGCCCGCCGACCAGTACACGCCGGGCGGGCCCCAGCCC
>JACPQO010000202.1 GCA_016190405.1 Chloroflexota bacterium
CCACCCCGAAGTCCTGGACGGTGCCCACCACGGCCTGGGCGCTGTCCCCGGGGCCCATTAGTCGCGCCCCCAGCAGGGCCAGGGCCGCTACTATCGCTATACCGAACGTTCCGAGTAGCAGGCGTCTCATCGCCGCACCCCCTCTAACTCACCTGTAACCATTGGCTGGTTGTCATCCGTATCGCTGCTCCCTTAGAATGCAAAATGCTAGGGTGTGCGCCCGCATTCCTTAGCTGAGGGCTCTGGTGGTTGCTGCCACCGGGGCCCGTTCTCTTTCCGCTATCTGCTTATACTCCTCCGGAAAATGAAAAACGCCGCCCTACCTGCTGCTCGGTAGGCTCGGCGTATCTAACCGACGAGACGTAAATTCGCCGCAATGCCGCTCCCCCTCTCAACTTCCCGCACTGCGGATGCTCTTTAGTTTACATATGGTTAGGAAAATGTCAAGAGGGTCTGCAGCGGAATTTTGCTCGAAATTCGGGGGTCGCGGCAGTCACATTTCCAGCCTCGTCCTGGAGGTGACTCAACGCCCTATCTGCCAGCGCTGCTGTAATTGGGCCAGCAGCGGCCGTCGGCTGCGCTGGGAGGGCTAGCCGGGGACGTGGAGGGTGGCGTTGGCCTTGGGGAAGATGAAGTAACCCCGGCCCGGTTCCATCATGGACAGGTCGTTGAGGGAGGGCGGCAGGTCGGGATCGAAGCACTTCCAGGGATCGCCGGGGTCCGCCGCATCATAGGTACAGACGACGCTAAAGGCGATGCCCGTCAGCACGTCGGCGACGGGCCGGGCTGCCCGGGCCGGGTAGCCGATGAGGTTCAAGCGCCCGCCGACCAAGGGGATGTCGGTGGAGATGGGCGCCGGCCCGGAAACGGTCAGGGTCTGGGCCTGATCCATGAAGACGAATAAGCCCATGGTCGAGTTGATGTCGGTGAGCTCGTTGAGGGAGGGCGGCAGGCCGGGGGAGAAGCTGCGCCACTTGCCTGCGGGCGCGACGTTGGGGTCCAGGCCCCAGGCGATGCCCAGGCCGTCCAGCGCAGCGAAGAACTGACTGGCGCCGGGCCCGTCAACGGGCAACGAGATGAGGTTCCAGCCCTGGGCCAGCGTCAGGGAGACCTCCGTAACATCGAAGATCGGTTGCGGGTATCCTACACCGTTGTGGTTGACGCCGTGACAGCGTAACGAGCACGTCTTCTCCTGGGCCGACCAGACCGGGTTCTCTAGCCCGCTCAGCGGCTGTACGTTGGGGGCGAAGTTCACCAGGCGAGCGTTGCTCCGGTCTGACATCCGGTATGCGGAGCTGGAGCTGTGCGTGCGGTAGTGACACTCGGCGCAGATGGTGTTTCCCGGTCCGGCGCCCGGCTGGTCGATGTCTGTGCTGGGGCCGCCAGACCCCGACTTATCGTAGAGGGCGCTCAGGTGATAGCCGTGGGAGGGGAAGTCCGTATCCGCGCGTGTCATTCCCGAGGGGTCTGTGAAGGGGGCCTCGCTGTGGCACAGGTAGCACAGGGCGAAGTCGTTCGAGCTGTAATCGTTGACCTGTGATGCGGGCTTGAGCTCCCGGCTGCGGTAGTTGGCGATGAGCAGGCCGCGGTAGCGGCTGGTATGAGGGGCCAGCCGGGCGTCGGCGGGCGGCGAGTTCATGACCGGGGCATCGCCGACCAGGCGGTAGTTGCCGTGGCACTGGGTGCAGCGCACCGTCGAGCCTGTAGTCATTTGCCAGAGCTTGCCACCGGCCAGGCTGTTCTGCATCGCCGGGCTGGTGTTCTTGCCAGGCGCTTGGACGGGATGGTAGGAGCCGTTGGCGGGGTTGAACTCCGCCGCCGCGTCCGTCATCTTGTAGGACTCCTTGTCGAAGGCGGGCAGCGAGGTGTAGCTGGAGTGGCACTTCAGGCAGAGTTCGTACTCGTAGCTGACGGGGTTCTTCCAGGACAGGCCGCCGGCGGTCATGACGCCGGCGCTGCCGGCCAGGCTGCCGGAGGCCGTCCAGCCGGCGCCGGTCGCCAGCGAGGGAGCCGTATTGAGGGTGTGTGGGTTGTGGCAGTCGCCGCACTCGGAATGGCGGTTCAGGACGCCGGCGAACTCGTCGGTCTGGCCGCCGGTGTGGCTGGAGGGGGTTGTGGCCGGGTGGCGGTAGAAGCTGCTCGTGGCGGGGTCATCAGGAGGGACGTTGGGGTCAATGTACTCGCTGGCCACGTCGCTGCTGGCGCCGGTGCCGTCGTGGCAGGTCAGGCAGAGAGAGCTCTGGGCGCCCTGACTGGTGAGGAGGTTGGGTTCCTTACCGGTGTGGGAGCGGTGGCAGGCGCTGCAGGAGTCCGTGGTGGCGCTGTAGCCGCCGTGAATCTCGGTGGCCTCCTCGGCGGTAGCGCGGTTGGGGGCGCCGCCGGCCATCCAGGCGCCGGCGAAAGCCGCCATCAGGATCAGCCCGGCGAAGATGGCTATCGCAGCCGCGGCTATACCGGCCGATCGCCCGGGCCCATCTGGTCTCGTTTCACTTCCGACCACGGCGCTTTCATCTCTCTCAGCGGTGGCAATTCTCACAGAGGGGGGAGTACTTAGTCGCGCTGTAGGGAATGGTGCTTAGTGTTTGGATCTCTCTTGGCGTGCCGTCCATCGAGCTGAAGGGTATGGTCCCGGGCTGCGCTCCATGACTGGCGTGACAGGTTTCGCATTTCACCTCAGCGGGGCCGCTATTGACCACGTGCCGCCCGGAGCTGTCCCAGAGGCGAGCGCCGGTGAGGTCCGGCGGAATGGCATCGGGGTCCCGCTGGCGGTCGGCAGGAGTGTCCGTGCTCTGGTCCACCGGGTGTGAGTACCGGCCGATGCTCAGGCCTTCCGGCCCTTCGTCGGCGCGGTGGCAGGTCAGGCAGACGTTGGCGTTCTGGATCATGGGGACGCCGGTGGAGGTGTAGTCGCGGAGGAACACCCAGTTGTCGCCCTCATGGGCGTTGTGGCACTGGTCGCAGTCCCGGTCCTTGCTGCCGGCCTCAGTCACGTGACTCACGTAGTTAGGGTCCCGGATATACCAGCCGACGTTGGTGACGGAGCCGTCGTGGCAGCTAAGGCAGAGGGCCGCGATGCCGGACTGTCCGCTGGCAGGAGAGCGCGCCCAGAGGTAAAGCCCTTCGGCGTTATGGGGCGTGTGGCACTGCCTGCAGGTCGGGTTGCCCGGGGACCCCAGGTCGTGGGGGCTGCTGAAGATATCGCTGATGCGGCCGGAGGCTACGCCGGCGCCCACGGCCAATGCCAGCGCCCCCGCCACGCAGGCTATCCACAACATCCTCCTGGCCATGGGCTATCTCCCGTTTGCTGGCGTCTAGTACATTCCCTCATACTGCTGATACATCGGTCAGCCAAACCCTCCGGAAGAGCGTGTCCCGCGGGGGCTCGTTCGATCTTGGTGAAGGGCCGGAGGACCGGGCCGGCCCTTCACCATCTCTGTGCTTGTTCGCTTGCGCCTCCCTACTTATTGTGGCATTTCTGACAGACGCCGCGACCGTCCATCTTCAGCAGGCGGCTATCGGACGTGTCGCTGCCGGCCACGTTGGTGTTATCCGGCCATTCCTCGTTCGCCGATGCGGCTGACACTACGGCGTTGCTGCCGTGGGCCACGTGGCACTTCAGGCAGCTGGCGCTTAGCGTGACGGGCGTGTTGAGGCTGCTGGCATGGCGTGTGCCGGGGTCGGTAGCATGCCGATACATGAAGATGTCGTCGCCGCTGTCGACGTCGTAGGCCCCGGAGGGAGCCAGATAGCGGGTGTGGCAGGTCGTACACCACTTGCCCACCTGTCTGCCGGTGGTCTCGGTGTCGGCGTCGTTGGGTGGCTCGGTGGCGTCTACCCAGCGGTCGGTGTAGTTCTCGGCCGGCCAGTAGTCGGTGGTGGAGTACTCTTTGGTCTTCTCGTCGTCCAGCAGTACGTCTTCGCCGGCGTCGAGCCTACCGTTGCCGTTGGTGTCCACCCACATCTTGACGCCAAAGGACGGGGCCGCACTGCGGCTGCTCCAGGTTCCTGCGGGGATTGTCCTCAGAGCGCGGTAGTTGCCGCTGCCGTGCGGGTCGTGGCACTTGCCGCAGTCCAGTTCGAATTCTGCCTTGCCGGCGCCGCTGCCGATGTCGCCGTATCCCCAGAGGGTAGCCGAGGTGCCGACGTCGTGCTTGGACTGCGTCGGCTGGGCGCTAGCCTGGGGTAGGGCCAGGATGGTACGTGGTGCCGGCGACAACGAGGGGTCGTCGGTATCGATGCGGGCGGTCTCGAAGCCGCCGCCGCGCAGGGCGCCGCCATCGGCCTCGTTGGTGCCGGACATGACGTTGAGACTGGAGCCCATGACGCCGTTGCCGTGGCACGAGTCGCAGATCCCCTCCTGGTCCTCAAGAAGGAGTACTTCTGATTGGGCGCGGTGGGCCCGGTGGCAACTGGCGCAATCGCTCGGTGTAGCTCCCCAGCCCTTGACGTGGGGCCCCCCGTCCGCCCGAGCGGTGGGGGCGGCTGACAGGGCCATTACCAGCAGGACGATAGCGGGCAGCAGTGCGGGTACAATTAGCCAGAGCTTTCGCAACTTATCACCTCCCTTCGTTTGAGCTGCGTGGCGGTTGTTCAGCCTCAGTTCACGGATATAATTTGACCCCCTTTCCGGCCAGCGGCCCTGGTGGAGTTGCTGGGTTATCCGCATCAGTAGCTCCAAATCTGGAGGCGCCCGCCGTCTCTATCGGTCACGTAGACTTGGTTGTCGCCGTCCACGGCGACGCCGTTGGGAAAACGGAACTGGCCATCGCCGTTGCCGTAACCGCCGAAGTCGGCCTTGAACTCCGGCTTGTCGCCGGAGATGTCGTAGATCTTGACCACGTGGGTTGAGGTGTCGGCTACGAACAGCCGGTCGTGGCCGTCAATGGCCAGGCCCCTGGGCATCGCCAGGTCGCCCGGGCCGTAGCCGCGGGGGATGACGCTCAGGAGATTGCTCTGAGGGTCGAACACCTGCACGCGGCCGTTGTTGCCGTCCGCCACGTAGATGCGGCCCCCGCGGTCGACGGCGATGCCGTTGGGGAACCAGAACTGGCCGGGGGCGGTGCCCTGGCTGCCGAATTGCAGCTTCAGGGCGCCGGCGCTATCGAAGACCAGCACGCGGTGCTTGTCGGGCGTTACGTCGGTCACGTAGAGGTTGCCCTGGTTATCGAAGGCGAGTCCCATGGGCGCCCAATCCCTGGCGGGGACCGCTTGGGGCTGGAAAGCGCCGACGAACTCGCCGCTGGGCGAGTAGATGTAGACGGCGTGGTTGGGCCGGTCGCTGGCGAACAGACGTCCGTCCGGGGCCAGGGCCAGGTAGAGGGGCACGCGGGTGATTTCAGTGGTGTTGGGGGGCACCAGGGCGCCCATCTCCTTACCGTCTCGGTCGAAGACGCGGACGGCCCGGTCGCCGCCGCTCTCGCTCACGTAGACGTGGTCGCTCGATGAACTGGCGGCGACTCCCAGGGGACGGTTAAGGCTGGCCTCGCCGTAGATGGAGAGGGCGTAGCGGGGCGCATCGGAGGTCAGGGCCTGGGGCACCCATGGCAGCGCGGACAGGTCCTGGAGCGGCTGCTTGGTGGACTGGTACTGGTACCAGACGAATCCCACCATGGCCAGGCCAGCCAGCAGTATGGCGGCTGCCAGCAGTTTCCAGTGCCGCCAGGGGGCGGGTGATTGCTTCAGTATCCTTTGCATTGGGGTCTCCAGTAGCTGGCTATTTTCATGGGTGTCCCTCGCCCAGGCGTGACACGCCCATGGACGCCAGCAGGTTCTGCGGGTCCCCGGAGAGGGCCTGCTGGTAGGCCGCCAGGGCCGCCTGGCGGTCTCCCTTCGCCTCCAGGGCCAGGCCCAGGCCGACGTAGGCGTCCCAGTAGCTGGGGTCTTGGCCCACGACCGCCGTCAGCTCAGACACGGCGACGGAGTGCTCGCCCAGGCTGTACGAGGCCATGGCGGTGGCGTACCTGGCCGGCAAGGGTTGGCCGGCCCGCTGGTAGGCCTGGGCCATTAGCTGGTAGGCTTCGGTGAAGTTGGGCACCAGCTGGGTGGCGCGATAGCAAGCGTCGACCGCCTGGGCGTAGTCGCCGGCCCCCAGGTACGCCTCGCAGAGCTTCCACCAGGCGTCGGCGTCAACCGAGTCGATGCCCAGGGCGCCCTCGAGGTGCTCGATGGCCGCGGCGTATTGCCCCTCAGCCAGGTAGATCTCGCCCAGGTAGTAGCGCGCGTCGCGCAGGTAATCGTCCATGACGGCGAATTCCGTGTCCTGGCGCTGCTCCACAATCTTCTCGAAGGTGGTCTTGGCGCTGGCCATATCGCCGGACGACTGCTGGCTGCGACCGAGCCCCAGGCTGGCCTCGATGTTGTCCGGCTGGATGACGAGGGCCGCCTGGTACTGCTCGATGGCCCCCGGGTAGTTGCGGGAGCTTTCGTAGGCCTTGGCGAGGGCCAGCCGCGCCGAGAAGGAGTCCGGCTGGGCCCGCACGGCCTCTTCCAGGGCCGCGGTCTGGCGGCTCACCAGGCTTAAGCCGGTGTCCACCTGCCGGTCGGCGTAGTAGTAGACGGCGAAGGCGGCGATGGTGCCCACAAGCGCCACGGCCAGGATGGGGAGCGCGTGGTCGAGGGCCCATCTGGCCGGGCCGGCGCCGTTCGGCGCGGGCGTTTCGGGGGCCAGGGCGGGGCCGGGGGAGGGCGAAGGGGGTCCCTTGCCGAAGGGCAGCGGCAGGGCGAGAAGTTTCCTTCTCATGATGCGTTCGTTGGGATACAAGGGCCGTTCACTTCGTTCCTTCTTTCACAATAACTTTACGTACATTCCGGTGAACACGTCATAAAAATGAACGTAGCGCGATGTAGATACTTGTTCACCTTTCACCTCCTCTGGGCCGGCGTTGCGCAGGCAGGCCGGCCTCCGGTGCGCCGGCGCTCGCTGCGGGACCGTCCTGGTCTTCCTTTGCCAGGTAGTAGCCGTCGCCGTAATGGGTCAGGATGTAGCGCGGGTGGTGCGGGTCGTCCTCGATCTTGCGCCGCAGCCGGTAGACGTAGGTCTTCAGGTACTGGGGCTCGTCGCGGTAATCGTCGCCCCAGACGCGGGCCAGCAACGCCTGGTGGCTGACCAGCTGGCCTGTGTGGCGGGCCAGCTCCTCCAGGATGCGGTACTCTTTGGGCGTCAGGTCCAGCGTCTGGCCATGGAGCCTGACCTGACGCCGCACGAAGTCCACCACCAGCTCGCCACAGGACAGGATTCCCGGTCGTTCGCTGGCTGGCGCCAGGCCGGCGCGCCTCAGCAAAGCGTCGATGCGGGCCATGAGGGTGCGGTAGCTGAAGGGCTTGGTGATGTAGTCGTCCGCTCCAGCCTCAAACCCCTGCACCACGTCGTCCTCGCGGTCCCTGGCGGTCAGGAGCAGGATGGGCACGCCGGAGCGGGACCGCAGGCGGCGGCAGACCTCGAGACCGTCGATGTCGGGCAGCATGACGTCCAGCACCACCACGGCCGGTTCCTCCGTATCTGCCTTGGCCAGCGCCTCCATCCCGTCGTAGGCGGCGACCAGGGAGTAGCCCGGGCGGTAGACCTGGAAGGCCACGGTGAGGATCTTGACGAACTCCGGCTCGTCATCCACTAACAGGACCCTAACGATGGCTCACTCCTCCCTTCTGGCCAGCGGCAGGGCGAAGGCGAACACCGTGCCGCGGCCGGGCTCGCTCCTGGCCCAGACGCGGCCCTGGTGGAGGGCGACCAGCCGCTGGGCGATGAGGAGGCCCAGCCCGCCTTCTCCGGCGAACGGCCGCCGAGCGCTATCGAGCAAGCGCTGTAGCTTCGCCTCCGGAATGCCGGGGCCGTCGTCTTCGACTTCCACCGTTACCGACTGCCCGTTCTGGCGCGCGCGCAGGGCGATATGTGTCCCGGGGCGCGTGTGGCGGGCGGCGTTGCTGACGAGGTTGAGCAGCACCTGCTGGATGCGGTCCGGGTCGGCGCCCACCTCGGGCAGGACCTCGGGCAACTCCAGGGAGAGGCTCTGTTCGCGGGCCGCCAGCATGGGGCCGACGCCTTCCGCTACCTCCGTGACCAGCGGCACCAGATCGAGAGGCCGCTGGTGCAGGGTAAGGTGGCCTGCCTCGATGCGGGCCAGCTCCAGCAGGTCGGCCACCCGCCGGTTCATGCGGTCGATATTGGCTTCGATGATCTCGAGCAGTTCCGTGCGGGAGCCGTTGCCATTTGCTGGCGCCTGGTCCAGGAGAAGCTCCGTGGCGTTATGCATGAGGGCCAGGGGAGTTTTCAGCTCGTGGGAAGCCATGGCCAGGAACTCCGCCTTGCTGGTCTCCGCCTCCTGGAGGCGGCCGGCCATCCGGTTCACCACCTGGGCCAGGCGCCCCACTTCGTCGGACGAGGCAAGGTCGACCCGCTGCTGGAAGTCGCCGCCGCCGATCTGTTCGATCGCCTCCACGACCCGCTCCAGCCGGGCCGCGATAGCGCGGGCGATGGCGAATCCCAGGATGAGGAGGACGAGAGCGATGGCTACGGTAGCCGCCAGGGCAGCGGCCACCACGGTCTCCGCGGGCCAGGCCGGGGACTTGGGCACGAATACGGCGAAGGCTGTCCCGTTGCCGGAGCCCAGAGGAAGGCGGTCGTAGATGGCGGCGTAGGCATGATCGCCCACCACGGTCCCCTTCTTGACAGGCCCGCCGCTCAGTGACAGGCCGGCGGGGGGGCCGGCTACCTCCGCCCCGCTGCTGTGGTTGGTGGGGAAGGTAGTGGCCACCAGGCCGCCGTCCCGGTAAATCGCCACCTCCGCTCCCGGGGAGGGCCGCAACGAGGGAAGCAGCCGGGCCAGGAGACGCCCGGCCGCGACGTAGCCGGCCGGTCTGTCCGGGGGCCCGATGGGCTGTACGGCGACGAGCATCTCGCCGGCCGAGGAGGGCGCGACGCCGGGGCCTGCCCCAGTCAGCGAGCCCAGGGTATCGGTGGACAGGGGAGAGTGCCCGCCGGCGGACCAGAGGGGCATGCCGGCGGCGTCGGTGACCTGGAGGGCGTCCAGAGAGGTGGCCTGGGCCGCCTCCAGCGCCAGGGAGAGCCGCTGGCCATCGCCGGCTGCGAGGGCTTCGCTCACCCCCGGCGTCTGCGCTGTCAGCCCGGCCAGGCGCTCCAGGTCGGCCGTCTCGTTGTCCAGGCGGCGGCGGAATAGGGAAGGCGCGCTGTCCAGCTTGAGGTCCACGTTCTGGGATGCGGCCTCTTCAGCCAACGGCAGCCCGAAGCCGACCGACACGCTGGCCAGAACGATGATCAGCAGGGAAAAGGGGATGATGATCTGAAAGCGCAGGGGCAGGTCGAAGAAGCGGTTCTTCATGTCGCCGGCTCCTCGGCCTGCCCGGCCGTAACCTCCTCCAGGCCGAACAGCTCACGGGTGACGGCCAGGTAGCCCTGGTCATGGCTGCGCGATTTCAGATGGGTGAGCGGCTGGTGTAGCACCTTCTTGATGAGCGCTCTGGTCAGGGCGTCGATGCCGTCCCGCTGTCCGGGGTCCAGGTGGGGGAAGCGGCGGAAGGTCTTGGCCAGCTCCCGCTGGCGGGCGTCCTCCAGCCGCCGCCGCAGGGCGACGATGGTGGGGACGGCGCGCAGGGAGCGCCACCAGGCCAGGAAGCGCTGCACCTCCTCCTCCATGATGGCCTCCGCCTTGGCCATCTCCTTGGCGCGGTCCTCGGGGCTGACGGGACACATCAGGCGGAGGTCATCGATGTCGTACAGGTGGACCCCGGAAATGGCCCTGACGGCCGGATCGATGTTGCGGGGGACGGCGATGTCCACCAGCAGCATGGGCTGCCCGCGGCGCCGCTCCATGGCCGCGGTCAGGGCTTCCGGGCCCACCAGGGGGGCCATCGCCCCGCTGGCGCTGATGACGATGTCGGTCTCGGGCAGCAGGCTTGGTACGCGGGAGAGCGGGACGGCGGTGGCCTTCAGACGGTGGGCCACGTCCGCCGCGCGCCGGTAGGTGCGGTTGGCGACGGCTACGTCTCTGGCGCCGGCCTTGATCAGGCTGCGGATGGTGAGCGCCCCGGCCTCGCCGGCGCCCAGGACCAGCACGCGGCGCCCGGCCAGATTGCCGAGAGCGCGGCCGGCCAGGGCGACCGCCGCCGACGCCACCGAGCGGTCGTGCCGGCAGATGGCCGTCTCGCTATGCACGCGCCGTCCCACGCGAATAGCGGAGTGGAACAGGCGGCAGAGGACAGAGTTGCAGACGCCGGCCTCGGCGGAGGCCTGCAAGGCGGTCCGCACCTGCCCCAGGATCTCCACCTCTCCGAAGATCATGGAGTCCAGCCCCGCCGATACCCGATGCAGATGGCGGATGGCGTCGTCGTGCAGGCGGAAGTAGGTGTGCCGTTGCACGCGGCGGGGACTGGCGCCGGTGGCCACGGCCAGCAGCTCCAGCGCCGCCGCTTGGTTGGCCTGCGCCTGGCCGGCGACGAAATAGAGCTCCGTGCGGTTGCAGGTGGAGAGGATGACGGCGTTTCCCGTTTGGCTGCCCACCCGGGCTAGGGCGTGGGGGAGGTCGTCGGCGCCCAGGGCCAGCCGCTCCCGCAGCGATAGGGGCGTCGTGTTGTGGCTCAGGCCGATGAGGGCCACAATCATTGACCTGTACTCCTTCACGTCAAGGTGTAGTAGGTCCGCTGGAACCAGAGGTTGATGGACGACCACTCGCCCAGGAGCAGGAGCACGCCAACGGCCATGAGCGTGGCCCCGCTGAAGGCGTTGACCGCGACGGAGTGTCTTCGCATCCAGGAGACGATGCGGACCGCCGACGAGAGGCCCAGGGCGGCCAGCAGGAAAGGAACAGCAAAGCCAAGGGAGTAGACCAGGAGGAGCAGGCCGCCCCGTCCCGCCGTTTCCGTGGCGCCGGCGTAGAACAGGATGGAGCCCAGGATGGGCCCCACGCAGGGGGTCCAGGCCAGGGCGAACACCATACCCAGGAGCACCGGCGCCGCCGGCCCGAAGGCGTCCGCCGAGACGTTGGGGCGCCACTCCCGCTGCAGCCAGGCCAGCCGCGGCAGGCCGGTGAGCACCAGCCCGAAGCTGATCATGACCACGCCGGCGACCTGGTAGAGGGTGGCGCGGTGCTCTTCCAGCAGGCTGCCGAAGAAAGAGATGGAGGTGCCCAGCGAGACGAAGACGAAGGTGAAGCCCAGCATGAACAGGAGCGATGTGGAAAGGGTTTTTAGGCTGGCCCTGGCGCCAGTGGGGGCGCCGTCCTCAAGGGCCGTGCCCGTTATGTAGGCGAGGTAGCCCGGGGCCAGGGGCGCCACGCAGGGCGACAGGAACGATACGACGCCGGCCGCGAAGGCCACCCCCCAGCCCGGCTCCGGGACGACGGCCGTCATTGCAGGATGTCCTCCGTAAAGGCCGTGATCTGCTCGGTGGTCATGGGGCCCATGAACTTGAGGACGATCTTGCCTTCCTTGTCGATGAAGTAGGTCTCCGGGACGCCCGTGCCGCCGTACTCGAAGTAGATGTCGCTCTCATCAGGGCCGTTGGGGTACGTGATGCCAAACTCCTGGATGAACTTGAGCGCGTCCTCGCGGGTGTCCATGATGTCGACGCCCAGCAGGACGACATCCCGGTCGCGGTAGGTGCGCCAGGCCTGCTCGAGCACGGGCGCCTCCTCGCGACAGGCGTCGCACCAGGACGCCCAGAAATTGACGATGACGGGCCTGCCAAGGTATTCGGAGAGGGTGAACTTGCCGCCGTCGAACAGGTTCACGCTGAAGTCGGGCGCCGGGCGGTTCATGCGGGTGGGCCCGGTGCCGCTGGCGTTCCTGAACAGCACGCCATAGCCGAGGAGGCTGATGAGGGCGGCGACCACCAGGGCCACGAAGGCGAAACCGAGGGCGTGCGTCCAGCGTTCCCAGCGCGGCTCAGCGGCCGCGCTGTCATCGATAGTCGGGAGCGGTTGCTGTGCCTGGTGTGACATGGTCAGACGCACCCCTCAATCTCGGCGGCGTTCGCCACCCCCTGCTGCTGGACCGGCACCGGCCAGCGGGCCGCTTCTTCGGCCAGCGGCCCTTCAAGCGGGATGCCGATCTCCTCGTCGGTCAGGTAGCAGGCCGGGTCCGGGGCCAGGAAATCGCCGAAGTAGCGCTCGGCCCGCGCGCGCAGGTTTCCATTGCAGATCGGCAGGTAACGGCAGTGAGCGCAGCGGCCCTCGAGGTGGGGCTGCCTGTCCTTGAGGACCGCCATGCGCGCGTCGGTGGTATCGGCCCAGATGGCGCTGAAGGGACGTTCCCGCACGCTGCCCAGCGTGTAGTCCCAGGAGAACTGGTCGGCGTGGACGTTGCCCTGGGGATCCACGCAGGCTATGGCGATGCCGGACTGGTTGCCCCCGTTCCAGAGCAGCATCTGGTAGACGTCCTCCGCTCGCGCCGGGTCGTCCTGCTGGACGCGCCGGTACAGCAGGACGTTGTCGGCGTGGTTATCCACGGTGAGGATCTCCTTGTCCAGGCCGCGCCGGTGGAAGTCCTGCGCCCGGTCGAAGATGTAGGTGACAGCGCGCCGGGTCTCCTTCGGGGTCAGGTCGTAGGCGCGGATGCGGTCTCCCCGCCCGGCGTAGGCCAGGTGGTAGACGCAGCAGCGGGGGATATCCTCTGTCTCCAGGAGGTCGAATATCGCCGGCAACTGGTCCAGGTTCTGGCGGTGGATGGTGAACCGCAGGCCGACGCGGATGCCGCGGTCGCGGCAGAGGCGGAGGCCGGTGAGGGCGGCCTCGTAGGCCCCCTTCTTGCCACGGATCCTGTCGTGGGCGTCGCCGATGCCGTCCAGGCTGATGCCGACGTAGGAGAAGCCGCAGGCGGCGATCCTGGCCGCCACCTGGGGCGTGATCAGGGTGCCGTTGGTAGAGAGGACGCAGCGCAGGCC
>JACPQO010000196.1 GCA_016190405.1 Chloroflexota bacterium
CGTCTAAAGTGAGGCGCCGGCGGTCGTCCGCCGTCAGGTGGGGGTGCATGGCCAGGGCTTCCCTCACCAGGAGCAGAAGGTCTTCGTCGTCCCGATAGAGTGGTAAGGCATCCACCTGGACCGCCAGTCGCAGGCGGCCGCCCTCGAAACTCACCTCGCCCACCGCCGCCTGGCGCTCCGGGGCCCGTGCCATTCCTCGCGCCACCAGCAGATGCGTGGCCTGTCGCTTCTGCCGCTCCACCAGCGCGCCCGCCAGGCGCGCCCCTGGAGCGGCCAGGCTGGCGGCCGAGAGGGTGTGCGCCAGCGCCGCCAGCGGCGGCAGCTGCCGCCCGAACGCCTCATCGCTGGTGCAGTCGAAAGAGATGTGACGCCGCGACCAGTCCCTGGCGGCCGCGAAGGGAAGCTTGACGCTGGTCGTACGCAGCAGCCCCCGCCTGGCCACGACGTTTATCACTTCCCAGTCCTCGGTTACTTCCAGGGCCAGCAGGCGGCCTTGCCAGCGGTCCTTGAACCGGATGGGGCTGCCCAGATGGAGGGGCGCCAGCCGGCTGTCCATGACTGCTACCTCCAGGATTGTGGAAGAGGCGTCCGCACCGTAGATTATTACACCTTTCACAAGCGCAGCAACCTGACGGATATTGATGCATCTAAAGTGCACAATCGGCTTGACGAACGCCTCGGCAGTGATTACGCTACGTGCTGACTTCGGCAGCAGCGGCCCGTGCGCACAATCGAAAGGAGACAAGCCATGCCACAGTGGTTCTCTGGCCACAGGTGGTTCGGGGTGTTGGCGGTGGCTCTGGCAACCCTCGTAGTCTTCGTCGCCTGTGGGGGCGATGGGGAAGAGAAGAAGGCAGGGCCGCTAAAGATTGGCTACCTGCTGGACTTCACCGGGGCCCTGGCCTCTTTCGGCCCCGAGGAAGAGAACGCGATCAAGCTGGCGGTCAAGCACATTAACGACGGCGGCGGCGTCCTCGGCCAGCCCGTCCAACTGGTGAGGGCCGATAGCGGCACCGACAAGGACATAGGAGTGGCCGAGGCCACCCGCCTGGTGGACATCGAGAAGGTCCACGCCATCGTCGGTTCGCTGGCCAGCGGGGTTACCCTGGCCGTGGCCGAGGGCGTGACCGGACCGAAGAAGATCCTCCAGATTTCCCACGCCTCCACGTCGCCCGCCCTGACCGCGGCCAACGACAACGACTTCCTGTTCCGGACCCCCATCTCCGACGCCGCCCAGGGCGTCGTCCTGGCCAAACTGGTGGAGGACCTGGGGTACACCAGCGTCTGCACCATGTACGTCAACAACGCCTACGGCCAGGGGCTGAGCTCCAACTTCGCCACCGCCTACGAAGACGCCGGTGGGACGGTAACAGCCCAGATATCCCACGCGGACCAAACGGCGGCCACGACCTACCTGTCGGAGCTGAACCAGTGCACCGCCGGCGACCCCCAGGCGTTGGTGGCCATCAGCTACCCGGTTGGGCAGGCGCAGGTCTACTTGAAAGAGGCCCTGGAAAACGACCTCATCGACACGTTCGTGTTCGTCGACGGCACCAAGGACGACGAGATGTTCGGAACCCTGGGATGGGACAACTTTGACGGCTTGAGCGGCACCGCCCCGGGAGCGCTGCCTCCGTCTGAGTTCACCGCGGTGTTCGACGACCTGTACGAGGCTGAGTACGGCTCCCTGTTCAAGGTGCCGTTCACGCGCGAGGCCTACGACGCGGCTATCGTCATCGCCCTGGCGGCCGAGAAGGCCGGTTCCGTCGATCCCACCGCCATCCGCGACGCCCTGCGGGACGTGGCCAACGCCCCGGGCACCGAAGTGGGCTCGCCGCCCGAGGGAATCGCCGCCGCCCTGAAGGCCGCCCGCGACGGCGACGATATCAACTACACGGGCGCTTCTGGTTCCGTGGAGTTCGACGAGAACGGTGACGTCCTCATCGGCGCCATCGAGGTGTGGAGCATTGACGCCGCCGCCGAGGGCTTCGTCACCGAGAAGAACTATAAGGTGGACCTGGCGGCCGGAACCGTGGAGGAGATCACAGGCGGCGGTGCCATGCGCATCGACCCGGTTCTGAACTACCAGCGGCCGGCCGCCGTGCTGCGCATCGACCCCACCCTGGAACGCGCCCTGCGCCTCCGCGCATAGACATCGCGCCCAGATAGCCGGGCGGGGCCGGCATGGCCGGCCCCGCCCGGCATATCCAACGCCTCAGTCCGAGGGCGTGTCTGCCTGGCCCTCCGGTGCCGATTTGGTGCGGCGCTTCACCCGCCGCTCTACCCATATCGACACCCGTCGCTCCTCCGGAAGCAGCCCCTGCGGGCGCAGCAGCAGGACGCTGACGATGAGGGCGCCTATCAGAAAATCGCGGATGAAGAAGATGCGGTTTTGGAGGACGGAGGGGATGGCGAATCCCAGGGGGCCGGGACGCTCAGGGGTGTAACCCTGCAACTGAAGGCTGATGATCCAGATGCCCCAGACAATGTAGGCGCCCAGAACAGCCCCGCGGCTGTTGCCGCTGCCCCCTACGATCAGCATCACCCAGAACAGGAAAGTGCCGAAGAAGTGCGAGAACCCTTCTGGGGAGATGGCGCGCAACTGGTATGCGTAGAGGGACCCCCCTACCCCCATGATCATCGCCCCGAACACGAAGGCCTGCATCTTGAAGGCGAAGACGTTCTTGCCGCTGGCGGTGGTGGCCAGCTCGTCCTCACGCAGGGACCGCAGCACCCGGCCCCAGGGAGAACGGATGGCCCTTTCCACGGCGACAAAGACCAGGATGAGCACCGCCACGACGATGAGGAGGTAGATGTACTTGTATTCCGCGGGCTCGAACAGGCCGGCGAAGGGGCTGGGGATGCCGAGCAAGCCGCGGGGGCCGTTCACTAGCCCTTCCTCCTCCAGGGCGATGTTGCGAAGCAGCTCGGCGACCCCGATGGTGGCGATGGCCAGGTAGTCCTCCCGCAGCCGTAGGGTGGGGATGGAGAGGAGGAAGGCGACGACGCCGCACATTAGGGCCGCGGCGGCCGTCCCGAAAGCGAAGGGCAGCCATTCCCTGCTGCTCAGGAAGGGCAGAAAGTCCAGCTCGTCGCCGAACCCACCAACGTATTCCACATAGGCACGCCCGGTGACGGGATCGGGCGGCGGCGGCGCGCCCTTGGTGAAGATCGCGGCCGTGAACGCGCCTACCAGGAAGAAGCCGGCGATGCCGAAATTGAAGACGCCGGTGTACCCCCACTGGACGTTCAGACCCAGGGTGAAGATGGAGAAGATGGCTACGGTGGTGGCAAAGAACGTCAGAAAGCTGACCACACCGCCCAAGTCCCATCCGGAGCGCTCGGCGGGCTTGAGGACGACGCAGGCGGTCACGACCAGGAAGGCCGCCGGGGTTATGAGCCGCTCCCCCTTGAGTTGGGCGAAGGACGCCTTCAGCCTGTCTGCTCGGGTCATGTCCTGGCTCCGAACAAGCCCCGCGGTCGCACCAGCAGGATGAGGATGAGGATGACGAAGGCCACCCCGGGCTTGTAGGCCGGCGCGAAGAACTCGATGGAGACCTCCTGAGCGATACCGACCACCATGGCGCCGGCCAGAGCGCCCAGGGGGTTGCCTAGCCCACCCAGGATGGCGGACGCGAACAGGGGCAGGAGAAGGACAAATCCCAACAGCGGGTTAATCTGGGACTGGACAGCCAGCAGCACGCCGGCCACCGCCACCAGGGCGCCCCCAATCAGCCAAGTCCATACGATGATCCGGTCCGTGTCTATGCCGGAGACACGGGCCAGGTCGGCGTTATCGGCCATGGCCCGCATCGCCTTCCCCAGCTTGGTGTGGAACAACAGCAGGTAGGTAAGGACGGCCAGGGCTACGGCCGCCACAAAGATGAAGATCTGGTCCGTCTTGAGGACGATGTCGAAGGGGTACTTCTGGGCGGGGTGGATGCCCGTCACGTACACCCGGGGGTCAGGGCCCCAGACGATGTACATCACGCTGCGGACGGCGATGGCCACCCCCAGGGAGGCGATGGAGAAGATGACTATGCCGCTGCGCCGCCGTCGCAGAGGACGGTAGATGAGCCGGTCCAAGGCCACGGAAAGGAGCGCGATGACGATGGCAGCGGCCACGGTGGCCAATATTAGGCCGTAGCCAAAGGTGAGGTCGCCGATCCCGTGGACAGCGCCGGGGAGGGAGTCCAGGGACCAGGGGAGCTCCGTGTCCTCCCTGGCCGTCTCGGCCACGTGCCCGGTGAGGACGAAAAAGGCGACGTAGGCGCCCAGCATCATCATGTCCCCGTGGGCGAAGTTGCCGAACTTGAGGATCCCGTAGATCAGCGTCAGGCCGAGGGCGCCCAGGCCCAGGATGCTGCCCACCACTATGCCCACTACCAGCAACTGCGTAGAAAACGTGGCCGACCATATTAGCAGCACAAGGATCAGGAGCCACAGGCCGGGGCCGGCCAGGAACTGGCCCGCCAGCCGCTGGTAGTCGCGGAACTGGTCGCGCAGCCGGCTGTAGGCAGCTTCTATGGTCGCCATTGCTTCAGGCGCCCAGGTAGAGCCTTCCCACTTCCTCGTTGTCCAGCAGGCCCCGCGCTTCCCCCTCCAGCCGGTTGTATCCCATCGCCAGCACGTAGCCGCGGTGGCATAGGCTCAGCGCCTCGCGCGCGTTCTGCTCCACCAGCAGGATCGCTGTCCCGGTCTTGTTAATCGCTTTGATCCGGTCGAAGAGCACTTCCACCATCTTAGGCGAAAGGCTGGCCGAAGGCTCGTCCAGGAGCAACAGCCTGGGGTCCAGCATGAGGGCCCGCGCCAGGGCCAGCATCTGCCGCTGCCCGCCGGACAGCCTGCCCGCCCGCTCGCCGCGGCGCTCCGTCAGGTCCGGAAACAGCGCGTACACCTGGTCCAGGCGGTCGCGCAGGCCGTTTTGCCGCACGAAGCCCCCCATCTCCAGGTTCTCGTTAATGGTCAGGCTGGGGAAGACATTTTCCGTCTGCGGCACGTACGAAAGCCCCTTGGGCACCAGCCGCTCCGGCTGCCAGCCCGTCACGTCTTCGCGGCCCAGCATCACGTGGCCCCCTCGCAGCGGTAGCAGCCCGAACAGCGCCTTTAGGAGCGTCGACTTCCCGGCGCCGTTGGGCCCGATGACCGCCACCATCTCCCCACCCTGCACCGCGATGGAGACGCCGTGCAGGATCTCCACCTCCCCGTAGCCGGCGACGACATCTCGGGCCTCCAGAAGGGCGCCGTTACTTGCGGGTCGCTTTCCCCTCACTACGTCCTCTCCAACCTCCAACTTCTAACCTCCAACCTCCAACTACGTCCCTACCGGTACTGGCCGCCCAGGTACGCCTCCAGCACCTTCTCGTCCTGTTTGATCTCCTCGGCCGTTCCCTCCGCCAGCACTGTGCCTTCGCTCATCACTATCACCGGGTCGCACAGGCGGGTCACCAGGTCCATGTCATGCTCGATAACGAAGAAGGTGATGCCCAGGTCTCGCCTCAGCCGCTCGATGTCGGTTACCAGCTTCTTCATCAGCACCCGGTTCACGCCGGCGCCGGGCTCGTCCAGGAGAATCATCTTCGGATCGCACATGAGCGTTCGCGCCAGCTCCAGCAGCTTCTTCTGGCCGCCGGACAGGTTGGACGCGTACTCGTCCCGCAGGTGCAGCAGGTCCACGAACTCCAGCACCGTCAGCGCCTTATCGTATATCTGCTCTTCCTGGCGGGACACCCTGAACGCGAACAGCCAGGGGTTCCAGATCTGCTCGCCGGCCTGTCCCGGAGGCACCAGCATCAGGTTCTCCAGCACGGTCATCCCCTTCAGCTCGCGTGGGATCTGGAACGTACGCACGATCCCTTTGTGAAAGATGCGATGCGGCGGCAGACCGTCTATGCGCTGTCCGAAGAAGGATATCCTTCCCGAAGTGGGCTTGAGGAATCCCGTGATGAGATTGAACAGGGTGGTCTTTCCGGCCCCGTTGGGACCGATAAGCCCGGTGATGGTGCCCGGCCGAATTCTCAGCGTGCAGCCGTTAACCGCCCGCACGCCGTCAAACGACTTGACGACGTCATCGGTTTCCAGGATCGCCGGCGCTTCATCCATAACTACGGGGCTGGTATCCTTCGCCAGCCCCTCCAAACCTCAGTATAGTCGAGGCTCCTCGGGCGGCGCCAGAATTGTTTGACCGTCACATCGCCCCGGTGCGACACTTAGTCCGCATGTCCCCAGCAGCCCTGGCCGCCATCTTCGGCAGTTCCTTCCTGGTGAGCTTGACGGGAGCCCTCAGTCCCGGCCCGTTGACTACCCTGGCCATCCGCGAGGGAGTGCAGAAGGGGTTCTGGGCCGGCCCGGCCCTGGCGGTGGGGCACGGCGCCGTGGAGCTGGCCCTGGTCATCGGCCTCGCCCTGGGGCTGAACCAGATACTGGAGCGCGAGGCCGCCACCGCCTCCATAGCTCTGGTCGGCGGCCTCTTCTTGCTCTGGCTTGGCGCTCAGGTGATCCGCCTGGCCCCTCGCCAGGAGCTCCAGATCGGGCGCGACACCGTGGATGGCCCGGCCGTCGCCAGCCCCACCGAGACGGCGCCCTCGCTAGCCGGCGCCGCCGCCCTGGTGGGCGCCGGCCTGGTCGTCAGCGTCAGCAACCCTTTCTGGGTTGCCTGGTGGGCCACCATCGGCACCGCTTACATCGTAGCGGCCCTGGACCAGGGCGCCGCCGGCGTGGCCTCCTTCTACGGCGCGCACTTCCTGACAGACCTGGCCTGGCTCAGCCTCATCGCCTTCGTCCTGGCCAGCGGGCGGCGCATCATGAGCCGGACGGCATACCGCGTCGTCCTCACGGTGTGCGGGATTTTCCTCCTGGGCCTCGGCGGCTGGTTCCTGGCCTCCGGCCTGGGCTACGTTCTCTGAGCGACGCCGGCGGCGTCAGCCTACCACGTCTGGCGGCGCCGGCGGGCGATGGCGCCCACGAGGCCGCCCAGAATCAGGCCCCCGATCACCGCTATCACCAGCCACGTGAGGGGCGACTTGTAGGTCAGGCCGCCGGCGTCGTTGGGCAGCGCGCTCCCTGCCGAGGGGGTGGCGAACCCCGGCAGGACGATCGCCGAGGGCGAGGGCTCCGGCGAAGGGGCCGGAGGCGTGGGCGACGGCGTGGTTAGCGGCGCCAGCACCGTAGTATCCTGGGAAGCACAGTTGCTGCTCCGGTCCGGGTCCGGCGTATCGGCCGTGACGCAGGCGGTGGCCGTGATCGTGGCTTCCGCCTCCGGCTCCACCGTCACGATAATGGAGATGGCCACGCTGCCCCCGGGCGCTATGTCGCCCAGCTCGCACGTCACCGAGATGCACAGGCCGCGGCTTGGCGTCACCGATACCAGCGTGACCCCTGCCGGCAGGTCCTCGCTGGCCACGACCGCCTGGGCCGTCCCGGGCCCCAGGTTGGTCACGATTATCCCGTAGGTCAGGTTGCTGCCCGCCTCTACCGGGTCCGGCGAGTCCACCTGTGCCAGCATCAAGTCGGCCGGTGTCGCTGGAGCGGGGGTCGGAGCGCCCGGAGCCGGCGTCGCGCCGGCCGCTGGCGGCGTCGGTCCGGGTCCCCCTGGCGGCGTGGGCCCCGGTGTTGGCGTTGGCGACACTGGGGCGGGCGCTACCGTCGTGCTCGCCGTGGCGCAGTTGTTGTCCAGGTTGGGGTCCGCCGTCGTTGCCGAGGCGCAGGCAGAGGTTGCCAGCCCTCCCGCGGCTGACGGGTTGACGTGCACAATCATTGAGACGGCTACGCTGCTCCCCGGCGGCATGTTGCCTAAGCCGCAGATAGCCAGCGTGCACGAGCCCTGGGTTGTCGCCGAGATCAGCGTCACCTGGTCCGGCAACGAAGCGGCGACGGTCGCGTTGTTTGCCGTGCTGGGACCGTGGTTAGTCACCGTGATGAAGTAGGCTAGGGCGCTGCCGGCCTTGACCGGGTCTGGCGCGTCGGCCAACGTCACCGACAGGTCTGACGTGGGCGCCGGCGGCCCGCCGGGGGTGGGCACGGGCGTAGCCACTGGAGTGGGCGTGGGCCCGGAGGTGGGTGGCGGCGTGGCCACGGGAGTGGGCGTGGGCCCGGTTGTAGGTGGCGGCGTGCTCGGCGTCGTTGGCGGCGGC
>JACPQO010000197.1 GCA_016190405.1 Chloroflexota bacterium
GCGAGTGGGAGCACTCCGGCAGGAAGTGATGTTCGACCTCCCACACGTAGTCGAACCCCACCTTGTCCGCCAGCTCTATCTGGTCCAGCGCCTCGTGGTAGGTCTTGCGCTCCTGGTCCTCGCTCCAGGGCTTTTGCATCTGGAGCTCGTAGATGATGCCGAACTTCACGGGTGGCCGCGCCCTTTCTAGGACATACCGACTGGTCAGTTTGTATCACGATTTCTTCGCTCCGTCAACCGGATCGGGTATCGTCTCGGCCTTTCGGGCTCGCGTGCGTTGCTCCTCTGCTCTGTTGCTCTATCTCCTACGCCGGGGCCGGCACCGCCGACAGGAACTCCACGATGGCGGCGCCCGCCTCCCCCGGGAACTCCCAGAAGAAGACGTGCCCGGCCCCCGGCAGGACCCTTAGCGTGGAGTTCGGGATGCGCTCCGCTAGGATGTTAGCGTTTTCGATGGGCACCAGGCGGTCGGCGTCGCCGTGCAGGACCAGCGTCGGCGCCTGGATTCCGGGCAGCCGCTCGTAGGCGTCAAAGGCTTGGACGGCGGCCACCTGCCGCAGCAGGACATCGACCGGCGTGGCGTTCTCCAGGCTCGCCCGCAGCATCTCCTCCAGGAACTCCGGCTCGCGCTCCATGAACTCCGGCGTGGAGATGACCGGCCAGCTCTTCCTGACCTGTTCTTCGCGGGACAGGCCGGGCGCCGGCATCATGGCCGCGACCACCTCTGGCGCCGGCGGCACCCCGCGCGACCAGCCGGAGGTGGTGCAGCCCAGCACCAGCCCCTGCACGCGCTGCGCGTAGTGCAGCACCAGCTCCTGGGCGATCATGCCGCCCAGGGAGACCCCGAACACGTGCGCCTGGCCGATGCCCAGCTCCGCCAGGAGCGCCGCCGCGTCCTCGGCCATCATGGGAACGGTGTACGGGGCCTGCGGCTTATCGGTGAGCCCTGTGCCGCGGTTGGAGAAGCGCACTATCTGGAAGTGGGGTCGCAGCCGCTCCAGGAACCGCTCGCTCCAGGACGACGCCTGGCCGCCCAGCCCCATGATGAGGAGCAGCGGCGGGCCGTTTCCCTCCACGTAGTACTCGATGTTGATGTCGCCGGCTTTCACGATGGGCATGGACGCCTCCTGGTTGTCTGGTTTGCTGGTTCCCTGGTTCTGGGGTGAGGCGGGTGGGGTGGTGACTGACCGCACAGTATAGCAACTTTACGTGCGCGTCAAGGTGTTGTCACCCTATCCCGCCCCTGTGCTCACGACGGCGCCGCAATCGTACAGGCCCTGGCCCTGAGGAGGCGATTGGGCGCCTCCCGGTGGCGGCGGCGAGGGACCTACTGGCCGCGCCCGCACCGGCTGCCAGAGCTGCGTCGGCACGGCCGCACAACTCTCCTGCACCCAGCGGGCGGCCTCCTGTTGGGGGGCGTCCGGCGGCAGCAGGAAGAAGCGCACTACCCCATCGCTCACCTCGCCGGCCAGCTCGTCCGCGGACAGGATCTGGTCGCCGCCCGAGAAGCCGCCCAGGGCCATGACCGGCTCGCCCGTCTCCAGGATGATGGGCGCGGCGTCTCTGGTGTTGAGCGTGGCGACGAGGAACTCTTCGCCCTGCCGGTTCGCCGACAGATATTCCAGCAGCTTGGGATCGGTCTGCGGGCCGGGCCTGCCGCCCCGGTCCAGCAGCTCCGGGCCGGCGAAGGGCAGCCCGGTGTCGCCGCCGTTCCACAACGGGGTCGTCGCCCAGGCCGCCGGCGCGACCAGCAGCCCGGCGATGCCCGCCGCCAGCGCGAGGGCCGCGAACTGCGCTCGCAGCTCGGACTTCCAGAAGCGAAGCGCCACCAGCGTCAGGGCGCTCGCCCCCGCCAGCCCGATGACCGCCGGGATGAGCCAGCGGCCCCAGTCGGGGAAGTACGTCAGTATGCCGACCTGCGCCGCCGCTGCGCCGGCCAGGGCGCCGGGCAGCAGCCAGCCGCGCCGCCGGCCCTGGCGGTAGTCGTTCCAGGCCGCCACCAGGCCCGCGCCCACCAGGGCCGCGATGGCGGGCGACAGCATCTCGAGGTAGTAGCGATGGAACAGGCCGGCCCAGCTGAAGAAGATGACCTGGGGGATGAGCCAGGCCCCCCACAGTAGCAGGGCCTGGTGCTGCTTTCCCAGGTGGAAGGACGGCCGCGTCTGCCATGCGGCGACGACCAGGCCCAACGCCGCCAGCGGCAGCAGCCAACTGGCCTGCCCCGCCAGTTGCTCGTTGAACAGGCGCAGCGGGCCGGGCTCGCCGGTCTCGGTAGTCGGGCCTGGGCCGTCGGCCCTGGCCCCCTGGCCGCCGGGAGGCGGCGCCTGGCCCGGAGGCGGCTGTTGTCCCCCCGCAACCGGCGGGGGCTGGAACGGCCCTCCGCCCGGAGCCGGCGCCGGCTGCCCCACGCCACCGCCCGGCGGTGGCTGGCCGGCCTGCCCGGCAGGAGGCGGGCCGGGACGCCGGGGCGGACCGTTGCGGCCCGGCAGGCCCAGCCACCCGGCGATGTCGCCCAGCCGGTCCAGCCCGTTGTGCCCGATCACCAGTTCCCGCGCCGTGTTGTCGCTGCTGCTGCCGACATACGGTCGCGCGTCCGCGGGCGTCAGGTCCACGGCCGCCACCCAGGCGAAGGAGACCGTGAGGAGCACCACTGCCGCCAGGGAGAGGTGGACCAAGCGTTTCCGCCACGACACCGGCGCGGCGGCGAGGTACAGGAGGGCGAGCGCGGGCAGCACCAAGTAGGCCTGGAGCATCTTGATGTTGAAGCCCAGGCCCACCAGAATGGCGCCGGCCAGCAGCCAACGCAGGCGGCCGCTCTCGGCGGCCAGGATCACGGCCCAGGCCGCCAGCAACGATGTCAGAACCAGCAGCCCGTCCATCGTGTTGTTGCGGTCGGCCGCCACACTGATCGGCGTCACGGCCAGCGCCAGGGCGGCGAGCAGTCCGGCGGCCGGCCCGAAGGCCCGCCGCGCCAGGTGGTACAGCACGACGACGGAGATGACCCCGGCCAGCGCTTGCGGCAGCATCAAGGCGAATCCGTTGAGGCCGAAAGCCGCCGCGCTGGCCGCCTGCACCCACAGCCCCAGAGGCGGCTTGTCCACGGTGACGAAGCCCCCCGGATCGAAGGAAGCGAAGAAGAAGTTGTGCCAGCTGCTCAGCATGCTCTTGACCGCGGCCGCGTAGTAGAGGTTGCCGTACCCCTCCTGGGCCAGGCGGAAAAAGTGCAGGAACGCGGCCAGGGCGACGATCGCCCCCAGGGCCGCCCACTCCCACAGGCGGGCGGCGACGGCCTCCCTCAGCGCCAGAGGGCGCACCCGGTTCAGCGCAACAGCTCGCATGTCTTGGACCACGTCTGCGGGGCCGCTAGGCCCCACGTTGTCATTCCACCCTACCAGTGCAACATTAAGAGAACATTAACGGGCGCGCCATCGCCGGCCGGCGCCCCGTCCGTCCATCGTGTGCTATCATAGCGCCGCTTCGCACAGTCAGACGCCTTCGCCATGAACCACGCCCGGCCCGACTCCCCGGAGCCCGCCCTCAACTACGGTTGGGGACGGCTGTTCCTGTGCTACTCGCTCACCCCGCTGCTGGCCAAGGCTCTGGGCGGCCGCGGGCGACGCTACGTCGAGACTTTCATCTGGCTGGACCTGGCGCTCCTGGTCGCGAACGTGGTCATCGACCGCGGGCCGCGGCAGGGGCTGCGCCGCCTTCCGCGGGAGATGGGCCTCTGGCCGCCCCGCCAGCGGCGCCACCATCCCCTCTCCTGGGGGGCCTTCATCGCGGCTTCGGCGGCGATAGTGGGGCTCCTGCCGAGGACCGCGGCTCTGGTGGAGCGGGCCAGCAAGCACCCCGCCGGCCGCTTCCTCAAATGGACGCCGTTGGAGGTCGGCTGGTCGCCTCCCGACCGGCTCTCCCCCGGCCGCCTGTTCTACCTCATCCCTCTGGCCGTCTTCGCCGAGGAAACCTACATCCGCGGTCTTCTCTGGTCCAGGATGGCCTGGCTGGGCCGGTGGCGGCCCCTGGTCAGCGGGACTGCCTGGGCCTTCTATCACCTCAACCAGCCGCTCAAGAACATAGTCGGCTCCATCCTGCCGGGCGCGCTTCTTTCCTCCTACGCGCGGGAGTTTACAGGTAACATCTACTGGACCGCTATCGGGCACTACCTGTCGAACGCCTACGGCGCCTGGCAGGGCGGGCAAGTACGACGCGACAAACCCAGCCCCTTGACCCCTGACCCCTGACCCTTGGCCCGCTTTCGTGCTAACCTGATGCGGACCGCCATGCCCGACCTGAAGTTCGGCGTCAACCTCTTCCCCCACCAGTGGCAGGACGTGGCCCGCATCGAGGAGCTGGGCTACGACTCCGCCTGGACCTCCGAGCACGTCTTCTTCTAC
>JACPQO010000201.1 GCA_016190405.1 Chloroflexota bacterium
ATCATGAACCAGCGCCCCATGAAGGCGATGAACATGATGGCGCTGGCCACCGTGGCCACGATGGCGTTGACCAGGATGTCCTTGTTGCGGATGTGGCCCAGCTCGTGGCCGAAGACGGCGGTGAGCTCGCGTTCGTCCAGGATGCGCATGATGCCGGTGGTGGCGGCCACGGCGGCGTGCTTGGCGTTACGGCCGGTGGCGAAGGCGTTGGGGGAGTCGTTCTGGATCACGTAGACGCGGGGCTTGGGCATCTTGGCCATGCTGGCCACCTCGTCGACGATGGCGTGCAGCTGCGGCTCCTGGTCCGCAGTCACCTCGCGCGCCCCCGTCATCTTCAGGGCCAGCTTGTCCGAGAACCAGTAGGAGCCGATGTTCATGACGCCGGCGAAGATCAGGGCAAAGATCAGCCCTATCTGGCCCGCGAACAGGTAACCCAGGCCCAGGAAGACGCCCGAAAGCAGGGTCAGCAGGAAGACAGTCTTTATGTTGTTCATCTCTCCATTCCACCTGGCAATGCGCCGCTAGCGCACTCCAATCTAGTATTAGCATACAGCGAACCCAATCGGCCCCACAAGTCGAAGGCTGGGCCGCTACCCCCAGAGCCACCGCTGGACGAAGCGCAGGCTGCCGGCGATGCGGGGTCCGTACCAGCACAGGTGCTTGCCCTCCAGCAGGTATATACGCCTGTCCCGCACCGCTGAGACCTGCGCGTAGGGCGCGAACTCCGCGACGTGCTTGGCCGCGAAGCGGTAGGGCTCGTCGGGCAGGAGGATGACCTCAGGGTCGTGGCGGGCCACATCCTCCAGCTCCACGCGGGGATAGCGCTCCCAGCGGTCCGCGAAGACGTTGGCGCCGCCGCAAGCGGCGATGAAGTCGTGGATGTACGTGTCCGGGCCCACGGTCATCCAGGGATTGCGCCAGATGGGGCAGAAGACCCGCAGCGGCCGGCGACCTTCGTTGGCCGCGACGGCCTCGTCCAGGGCCGTCCGGGCCGCCTCAATGATGGGCCCGGCGGTTTCCTGCGACTCGGTCATCGCCGCCAGCTGCTCCATCTCCTCGATGGCGCCGGCCACCGTGCGCGGGAAGGTCACGAAAACGGGTACCCCCGCCTGGATGAGCCGCTCGATGTCCTCCTGGCGGTTCTCCTCGGCGTTGGCGATGACGAGGTCGGGGGCCAGAGTGACCACCCGCGCCACGTCCAGGGTCTTGGTGCCGCCCACCTTGGCCACGGCGGCCACGCCCTCCTTCGGCTCCACGCAGAACTGCGTGACGCCCACGATGGCCTCCCCCAGGCCGAAGGCGAACAGCGCCTCGGTGAGACTGGGCACCAGGGAGACGATGCGGCGGGGCCGCTGCTCCACCCGCAGCGGCCGTTGCAGCGCGTCGACGAAAGTTGCCATTGCCTCCGATAATGCGTTCCCCAGCGACCGCCCCCAGGATACAACATCCGGTGGAAAGGGGGCCTGGCGGTCTGTAGAATGGGGCTGTCGGCCCACCGGAGCCAGGCGGCACGAATCTAGACCATGACGCGAGACGTATCCCCTGAGGAAGTCGGTCACGACCGGCTGGACGATGAAGAGCTGATGCAGCGGCTCTTCTACCGTGACCTGGAGGCGTTCAGGGCGCTGTACGACCGGTACGGTGACCTGGTCTACTCGACGACTCTCCGCATAGTGCGGGATGTGCATCTGGCGCAGGATATGGTTCAAGAGATATTCCTCAGGCTGTGGCGAAAGCCGGAAAGCTACGTAGCGCAGCGCGGCCGCTTTTCCACCTGGCTGACCTCGGTGGCGCGCAACCGGGCCGTGGACGAGATCCGCTCTCGCAACCGGCGCTACCGCCACGAGACCGCTTCGCCCGAGCAGCAGGAGCGGGAGCTTCCGGACGCAGCGGAAAAAGATCCCGCCCTGACAGCCGAGCTGGCCGACCAGAGGCGGCTGATCCTGGCGGCCCTGGCCGGCCTGCCGGTTGAACAGAGGCAGGTCATAGAGCTGGCCTACTTCCGCGGGCTCACGCAGCAGGAGATCGCGACGGCTCTTAAGCAGCCCCTGGGCACGGTGAAGACGCGCATTCGTCTGGGGATGCAGAAGCTGCGGGCCGCCCTAACGCCCGAGCTGAGGTGGGAAGGGCGCTGATGGACTGCGCTGAGGTCAGAGAGCTGCTGGACGCCTACGCCCTGGGGGCGGCGGACAGACGCGAGGGGAAGGCCCTGGAGGAGCATGTCGCCGATTGCGTCCGCTGCTGGGACGAGCTGAACAGGGCGCAGCGAACGGCCGCCATGCTGGCGCTGGCGGTGCCCATACAAGAGGCGCCGCCCTTGCTGCGCGAGCGTATTCTGGCGCGGGCCAAAGAGGAGCGGCGGCCCAGTGGTCTGGCCTCCGGCTTCAGGCAGCTGTTCGGTCGGAGATGGCCCGCCCTGGCGGGCGCCCTGGCGGCGGCCGCCGTGGCCGCGCTGGCCCTGGCCGCTTTCCTCCAGGTCCAGATGGATGACCTGCGGAGCGACAACCGGCAACTGGAGCAGCAGGTCAGCCGGTCCGATGAGCTGTTGGGCCGGCAGCGACAGTTCATGGCCCTCCTCACAGCTCCCGACGTGCAGGAGGTGACGCTACCCCCGGTTGAATCGGGTTCTCAGGCTCTTGGCGTCTACTACTGGAGCAAGGCGACCCGCAAGGGGTTCCTGGTCTGTAACAACCTGCCGCAGATCGAAGAGGGGCAGGTCTACCAGGCGTGGTTCCTCAGCGACGGCGAGGCCATTCCGGCCGGCACCTTCGAGTACTGGAACGGCATCGGGGAGCTGCCCATGGACCTCAGCGTCCTCGACGGACCCCCGGACGCCATTGGCCTCAGCATCGAAGCGGCCGGCGGCAGCGAATGGCCCAGCGGCGAGATGGTGCTCCTGGGCTCCCTGCCCGCTCGCTAGCGGTGCTCTCCAGGTAGCGAATTTCCCGACCGCAGCTTGAAAGCTGTGGCCTCGATAGGAATTGATGCCCCACCATTCCTGGTGGGGTGTGGATAATCCCAGAAGCACGGATCAGCGGCCCGCTACAGTCTGCACCTGCTCTTGACGTAGCGATGCGGCTGTGTGATACTAGGTCTCACTGAGACCTGGTATCATAACACCCCATGTCGGAACTGGAATCGCTGGCCCGCAACCTCGAGGTCCGTGGCTATCGCGTGACGCCCTCGCGCCTGGCGGTCATCGCCGCCGTCCTCCAGCAGAGCGACCACTTCACCGTGGACGACCTGCTGCGCCGCTGCCGGGGCGCCGGCCGGGCCACCGTCTTCCGTACCATGCGCCTGCTGACGGAGATGGGGGTGGTCTGCCGGGTGCTCCTGGATGACGGCAGCCTGCACTACCGTCTTTCCCGTCGCGGCCACCACCACCACCTGGTGTGCCTGGGCTGTGGCGGCGTGCAGGACCTGGACGAGTGCGCCGTGGGCGGGCTGGTGCGGGAGCTTTCCCGCAGCTCAGGCTACGAGATCGAGGGGCACTGGCTGGAGTTCTACGGGCACTGCGCCTCTTGCCGCCAGCCGCAGCCGGTGGGCCCCGGCGGGGTCCTCGCTTGAAGGCGAGGTGGCTTCTGGCTTCCGGGGCTGTCGCCCTGGCGGCGCTGCTGGCGGCCTGCAGCGGCGGCGGACCAGCCGGAACGGGCGAGGAGAAGCTGAAGGTGGTCACCAGCCTGGGCATCTTCGCCGATTTCGTCCGCCAGGTGGGCGGCGACAGGGTCGACGTCACCTCGGTGATCCCTTCGGGCGCCGACCCTGAGACGTTCGAGCCCTCGCCGCGTGACATCCGTGACGTCACCGAGGCGGACATCGTG
>JACPQO010000206.1 GCA_016190405.1 Chloroflexota bacterium
GTTCTGGGCCGGGTCCAGCACCTCCAGCAGGGCGGACGCGGGGTCGCCGCGGAAGTCCGCCCCCAGCTTGTCGACCTCGTCCAGCATGAACAATGGGTTGTTGGAACCGGCGCGCCGGAGCTCCTGGATGACGCGCCCGGGCATGGCGCCGACGTAGGTGCGGCGGTGGCCCCGGATCTCGGCCTCGTCGCGGATGCCGCCGAGCGACATTCGGATGAACTTGCGGCCGAGGGCGCGGGCGATGGACTGGCCCAGCGATGTCTTGCCGGTCCCCGGCGGGCCCACGAAGCAGAGGATGGGGCCGCGGGTCTCTCCGGCCTTGAGCTTGCGCACGGCCAGGAAGTCCAGGATGCGCTGCTTGACCTTTTCCAGGCCGTAGTGGTCCTCGTTGAGGATCTGCTCGGCGCGGGCGATGTCGAGCTGGTCTTCGGTGCTCTTGGCCCAGGGGAGGTCGGCGAGCCATTCCAGGTAGGTGCGGGCTACCTGATACTCGGGCGACATGGTGGGGATAGCGGTGAGGCGCTGGAGCTCGCGGTCGGCCTCCTTCTGGGCGGCCTCGGGCAGGTGGGCGCCGTCCAGGCGCTGTTTGAGCTCGGCCAGCTCCGGGGTGACTTCGCCTTCGCCGAGCTCCTTCTGGATGGCTTTCATCTGCTCGCGCAGGATGAACTCGCGCTGGCGCTTGTCCAGCTCGCCACGGACGTCGGACTGGATCTTGGACTGGACTTCCAGGACCTCCAGCTCGTGGGTCAGGAGGTCGCGGATTAGGGCCAGGCGCTTGTTAACGTTGAGCTCGTCCAGGACGGCCTGGCGCTGTTCAGGCTTGAGGTGAACGTTGGCGGCGGTGAAATCGGCCAGGGCGGAGGGGTCGCTGACGTTGCCCACGGCCATGGCCAGCTCGTTGGGGAGGGCCTCGGAGAGGTTGACGACGCGCTGGAAGGCGCTGACGGTGTCGCGCATCATGGCCTCCAGCTCCAGGCCGCGCTCCAGTACGTCTTCCAGGCGCTGGACGCGGCCGCGCAGGGAGGGGGCTTTCTGGTCCAGGGAGAGGAGGCGGATGCGGGCGACGCCCTGGAGGATGGCGTGAACGGAGCCGTCCGGGGACTTGGCCATGCGGACTATGGTGGCGGCGGTGCCCAGGGTCTGGAGTTCGCCTTCATAGCGGCCCTCGTCCAGGGGTTTCTGGGCGAAGATGCCGAGGACCTTGGCCTCGGAGGTGGCGGCCTCATCGATGGCGTGAATGTCCCGCTCCTCGGTAGCCAGGACGGGCATTAGCTGCTGGGGGTACATGACGGTGGCGCCGCTGCCGATGATGGGGATAGCCTCCGGGACATGAATCTGAGGGGTGGGGGCGGGCTCGCGGGCCGGCTCTGGGGCGCGGCTCCCCGGCCGGGCAGGCGGGGCGTTTTTCCCCGGCGGTTTGGGCTTGGCTGCGGTGTCGCTCATCTGATTGCGCGGTCGCTGGTGGGGATGGCCTAACGGGCCACGATGCGGACCTGGCGGCTGAGCTTGCGTCCCACTTTGGGCATGACGATCTCCAGCATGCCGGCGTTGTAGGTGGCCCGTGCCCGTTCGGGGTTGACCTCTGCGGGGAGGAGGATCTCTCGCTGGAAGGGACCGTGGCAGACCTCCATCTGGGAGTAGAGGCGGCGGGGGCGGCCGCCCAGGGACCTGCGTTCGCCGCTGAGGACGAGGGCCTTGCCCTCTACCTCGACCTGTACCTCTTCGTCGGCGATGCCGGCGATCTCCACGACGACGACGACTTCGTCATCGGTTTCGTATACGTCTACGGCGGGCTCGATGATGGGGGCGCAGAAGCGCGGCGCTCCGGGCGGTCCAATAACCTGGCTCCAGGCCTGCTGCATCCGTTCGCGGATGCGTTCGAACTCGGAGAAGACATCTGACGCGCGTTGAGTCATGGCACCGACCTCCGCTCCTAGCGATCCTGCGGCGGGCTCAAGGAAAGCTCTCCCAAGGCGACCCTTCGGCCGGGCTCAGGGCAGGCCTGAAGGGCGCCGCTACACTCCACCACGATAGCAGGAAGCTGGACGCGCCGTCCATAACAGGATCAGCCCGGGGGCGCAGCGAGCCCGGACGGGCCCGCCTGGGCGGCGCGGCTGCGAGCGATGCGCCCTGACCCACTACCCGCCACCCCCCAGATTCCTTCGCGTAGCTATGTTGAGCCGCGAGAGGACGTGGACGTCGCTCAGAATGACAGGAAGGGGGCGCAGCAAGGAGCGCCCCTACGGTGAGAAGGGGCCGTCGCCCGGAGGAGGGGGAACGAATCACCTCCCCCGCGCAGCGCGGCTCCCCTGGCGACCTAAAGGTCGCCGCTACATTCATGGGCCTATCGTTTCTGGCGACCGCCCTTGGCGTCCGGAGGGGCCTTGGTCTGCTTAGGCGCTTTGGCCGGACGGGAGGGCTTGGCGCCGGGCTTCTTGGCCCCAGGGCCCCTGGCGGCGGCCCGGGCCTTGCCCTTCTGGCCCGGCTCCTTGCTCTTGACGGTGGCGCCTGTGGGGAGGGCCTGGGGCTCTGTGTACCCCCGCTGCATGTCGATGACGGCCACGGCCGCCACGGCGTCGCCGCCCACGTCCATCAGGATGACGCCCTGGGTGGGCCGGCCCTGCAGCGAGATGTGGGCCA
>JACPQO010000200.1 GCA_016190405.1 Chloroflexota bacterium
GGTCCAGCAGCACCAGGGCTTGCCCTGAGCCTGCTGAAGGGGCCCCCTCACCGACTTCCGCCAGAACCGCTAGAGCCGTCTGCCCCGGCCGCACCTTCATGCACTTCAACACCGGCCGCTTGAGCTGTCCGCACACCTCCCACGGCTCCGAGCCCGATAGCTGCACCAGGTCCAGGTTGCACTCCTCCGCGATATCGTTAATGGTGTCGGCGTCCTGGTCGGCGAACACCCCCACCAGCAGCGGCCGCCGCGAGGCCAGCGCCGCCTCGATTGCTTCGGTCGTGGCCTTCCCCGGCGCGCGCTGCTCGCCCTTCCCCAGGGCCGCCGCGATGCGTTTGGCCTGCCCCAGCGTCACCTGCCGCCGCGAGGGCGCGAACACCATCCCCACGAAGTCCGCCCCCAGCGCCGCCGCCGCCCGCGCGTGCTTCGCCTCCGAAATGCCGCAGATCTTGACCAGGGGAGGTCTGGGAGGCTGGAGGTTGGAGGCTGGAGGCTGGAGGCCGGAGGTCATGGCTTGCTCCCGATGTACAGAATGTGGAAGCCGGAACCGAGGACGGACGGCTCGTTCGCCTGCTCGATGAACTCGGCCAGCACCCATTCGTAGAGTTCCGGCTGGCGCTCGGCGAAGAGGGCGAGGTGCTTCTGAACATCGGCGGCGTTGCTCTGGGAGGAGATGAGGTCGCTGGTCCGGAAGCCGGCGGCTTCCATGAAGGGCGCGACGTCGCGCGGGTGGTACAGGTAGGCGAGATTGAAAGTGCCCGGGATGCCGGCCCAATCTAGGACGCCCGTGTAGTGGTACCGCTTTATGATGTCGGCGGTGTACGGAGTAAAGAAGGGGATGTCCTGGTTGACCGCGACGCGCAGGGTCTGCAGCCTGTTCAGGAAGGCGGCGAAGACGGCGCCCCCGGGCTTAAGCACGCGGAAGAGTTCCGAGACGGCCTGCCTGCGGTCCTCTCCGTCGACCAAGTGGTAGAGGGGGCCCAGGCAGAGAGCCGCATCGAACGTGGCATCCGGGAACCGCGAGAGATCCGTAGCGTTCGCCTCGATTATCCCCTCGAGCTCCACTCCGGCCTCGGCGGCCTTGTCTTTGGCGAGGGCGAGCAGCTCCGGCGAGAGGTCCGCCAGCGTCACCCGGTATCCCTGCCCGGCCAGCCAGATGGCGTACCGTCCGGGGCCGCCGCCGATGTCGAGGACGCGGGCCGGAGCAGGCGGCAGGAAGCGCCCGATCCAGGCCTTGTGCACGGCGAACTCCAGACGGCCATCGTGCGGCTGCTCCAGGCGCGCCCACTCGCGCTCGGCGGCGATGCCGTAGAAGCGGCGGACGCGGCGTATGGCGCGCTCGCCCTGGGGTTCGGCGTCGCTCATGCCATCAGCTCCCGTATCTGCGCCCCCGCGTGGCTTTCAGCGCCGCGCACTGAAGTGCGCGGCATCGAGAGAATAGGCATGCCCCAGGCTTTAGCCTGGGGTAGGCGAGTGTTCGTCACCCCAACAGCTCCCGTATCTTCGTCCCCAGGTCCGGCGCCGCCACCAGCGCCTCCCCGACGAGCACCGCGTTGACGCCCAGCGCTTGCAGCCGCAGGACATCGTCTCGCGTGAAGATGCCGCTTTCCGAGACCACCGTCTTCTCGGGCGGTACCAGCGGCCGCAGCCGCTCCGTCGTCCGCAGGTCCACTTCGAACGTACGCAGGTCGCGGTTGTTGATCCCGATGACCTCGGCCCCCGCCGCCAGCGCCCGCTCCACCTCCGCCTCGTCGTGCACCTCCACCAGCGCCGCCATCCCCAGGTCGCCCGCCAGCGCGATGAGCTGCGCCAGCAGGAGGGAGTTCAGGATGGCGGCGATCAGCAGCACGGCATCGGCCCCGTCTACGCGCGCCTCGTACACCTGGTACGGGTCGAACAGGAAGTCCTTGCGCAGCAGCGGCGGCCCGGCGGGCAGCGCCTCCCGCACGCCCGCCAGGTGCTCCAGCGACCCCTGGAAGTGCTTCTCGTCCGTCAGCACCGAGATCGCCGCCGCGCCGGCCCCAGCGTACGCCTTCGCCAGCGCAAGCGGGTCGAAGTCGGCCCGCAGCAGCCCCCGCGACGGCGACGCCTTCTTGACTTCGGCGATGAGGCGGACGGTGTCGCCGTGTACCGCCTCGCGGAACCTCCTAACGGTCGGCGCGCCCGGCAGCCGCGCCTTCAGCTCGGCGAGAGGCAGCGCCGACTTGGCAGCCGCCAGCTCCTCCCGCTTGTCCGCCACGATGCGGTCCAGGACTGTCGCCGTGTCTCGTGTCTCCTGTCTCATGTGTCCCATGCCCCGGCTTTCAAGCCGGGGTGTTGTACCTCGCCTCCCCCTCGCTCGCTACGGGATCGCCGTGAGGTTCTCGAGGTGCACCTTTCGCTCCCGCAGCCCCTCCAGCACCTCGCTGGCGTCCAGCACCTCAATGCCCACCACCTGCTCGCCTGGTCCGATGTTGACTGCAACCTGGTCGTTCAGCCGGATGGTCTCGCACTGGACAGGCCCCTCGACGAAGCGAATGTACAGAGCATCGACGGATGGGTCGTATGTGATCCTCATGTCCCAGACCTCTCAGAAATAGAATACGTACACTGTGACGACAACCAATCGCTCTCCTTCCGAGGCCACCACCGCCGCGACCTGCTTGATCCTGTAAAGACGCCCGCGCCAGTGTTGCTCGAAGCGAAAGTTCTTCCTATGCAAGATTCTACCCCTTCGAGCTGCCTCCGTGAGCCCACTCCGCACAGCGGCCGGGACCTCCGATTCCTCAGCTCCGCGCTCCGCCATCTGCTGGCGAGCGTGGGGGCTAATCTCTATTTCGACCTCTCCGGTGGGGTGCGCCCTCTCCGTCACTGCGCTGGTGACCTACCCGAA
>JACPQO010000210.1 GCA_016190405.1 Chloroflexota bacterium
CCGGGCTGGCCTCGCTGTTCAGCAGCCCGGCCATGCAGGCGCTGGGGGTCAATGTCGATGGTTCGGTGATGCCTGTCCTGTGGCTGGGCTGGCCGGCCGTCTACCTCTTTCTGGCCGTGAGCCTCAACCAGTGGGCGAGCATCCAGGAGCAACGCCAGCAGCTGGAGGTTACGGGCCGCCACCTGATGGATGTCCAGGCGCGCAACGACAAGCGGCAGCAGGAGCTGGAGACCCTCTCCTCCATCCACACGACTATCCTGTCCGGTAGCGACGAGGGTAGGGTTGTGGAGGAGGTCACCCGCCGCATCGCCGATGTGACCGGGGCCAATATCTGCTCCATCGTCATCCCCGCCGGCACCAACGGGCAGCGGCCGATAATGCCCGTAGGGTTCGCTGAGGAGGCGTTCAGCCGCATGTTCCCGACCGGCGCGCCATACGGGGAGGGGGTGGCCGGATGGGCCATGCTGCACCGTCGCGTCGCTGCCTGCAAGAACGTGTTCCAGGACCCGCGCTACGACCAGCTACGGGAGTTCGCGACCGCGGTGGGGTTCGTCTCCTCGGCGGCGGCTCCCATTGAGCTGGACCAGGACGTGTTCGGCGCCCTGGTCATCTGCTACCCGGAGGAGCGGGATTTCGGGTCAGAGGAGATGAGCCGCCTGGAGCGGCTGGCCCGCCAGACGGAGCTGGCCATCCGCAGCGTGCGACAGCGGGAGTCGCTGTCGCGTCTGGCTTTCGAGACAGCGCTGGCCCTGACCGAGGCTATCGAGAGCCGGGACCCCTACACCGGCGGCCACTGCCGCCGCCTGGCCGACCACGCGGCGGCCACCGGCACGAGGCTGGCCCTGCCCAGCCACGAGATCGAGGTCATCCGGCTGGGCGCGGCGCTGCACGACATGGGCAAGATCGTGGTGCCCGATTCCATCCTCAAGAAGCCGGGCCGACTGACGCCGGAGGAGTACGCCATCGTCAAGCAGCACTGCTACTCCGGCGGTCAGATATGCAAGCGGGTGGGGTTCCTGATGGACGCCTACCCGGTCGTTTACCACCATCACGAGAGGTGGGACGGCAACGGCTACCCGGATGGGCTGAAGGGCGAGCGTGTCCCCATCGGGGCGCGGATCGTGGCCGTGGTGGACGCCTACGATGCCATGACCACCGACCGGCCGTACCGGCAGGGGATGTCTCACCAGGAAGCTGTAGAGATCCTGAGGGACGGCGCCGGCCACCAGTGGGACCCAACTATAGTGCGGGTGACGCTGGAGATGCTGCCGGCGGAGCCCGACCGGACGTTAGGGCCCGTGGGCGAGGGACATGGCCCGCGCGTGGTCTTGCCCCAACAGCGGGAGAAGGCAGCGGGCCAGCACTAGGCCCGTCCGCAACTCGCGGCCCCTACTGCGGCCGCTTCCCGCCATCAGGTCTCCCACAGCCCCAGCTGCTCCTCGCCGCCGCCGGCCAGGCCGGAACAGTGGATGCCCAGCAGCCGGAAGCGGTCCTCTGGGCGGGCCGTCTTCGCCAGCAGCGCCTCGGCCGCGCTCTGAATCGTCCCCTGGTCGCACGTTGGCTCGGCCCGGCTGGTCTGGCGGGTGATGGTGCGGACGTCGGCGTAGCGGAGCTTGATGGAGACGGTGCGGGCCTTGAAGCCGTGATCCATGAGGCGGCGCGCCACCTCGGCGGCGAGGCGGGCCAGCTCGCCGCGCAGCTCCGGGCCATGGGGCAGGTCCCGGGGGAAGGTGGTCTCGGCGCCCACGGACTTGCGCTCGTGCACCGGCTCCACCGGGCGTTCGTCCAGGCCCTGCGCCATGCGCTGGAGAAGAGGAGCTCTGGAGCCAAAGAGGCTCTCCATCTGGAGCGCGCCGGCGGCGGCGAGCTGGCCCAGGGTGCGGATGCCGGCCGCGGCCAGGGCGGCTTCGGCCTTGGGCCCGATGCCCCAGAGGGCGCGCACGGGCAGCGCCTCCAGGAAGGAGGCCTCGTGACCGGGCGGGACGATTACCAGGCCGTCCGGCTTGCCCAGGTCGGAGGCGATCTTGGCCACGGACTTGTTTCCGCCAACGCCGACGGAGACCGTGAGGCCCGTGACCCGCTTGACTTGCGCCTTGAGATGGCGGGCCAGGGCTGCCGGGCCGCCGTAGCGCGCCACCTGCTCCGTCACGTCCAGGAACGCCTCGTCCAGCGACAGGGGCTCTACCAGCGGCGTGACGGTGCGATAGACGTCCATCACCTGGCGGGAGACCTCCCCGTAGCGGTCGAATCGGGGCGACACGCGGACGGCCTGAGGGCAGAGGCGCAGGGCGCGGCTCATGGGCGTGGCGGAATGAACGCCGAAGCGACGGGCCTCGTAGGAGGCGGCGGCGACGACGCCGCGGGCCTCCGGCGGCCCGCCCACCACGACAGGCTTCCCCCGCAGCTCCGGCCGGTCGAGCTGCTCCACGGAGGCGTAGAAGGCGTCCAGGTCGGCGTGGATGATGGTCCTGGCCACGCCACCATGATAGCCGGTGGGCCATGAAGTGACGCCTGCCGGATGACAGTCCGTGGTTGCTGCAGGCGGGGTGATACACTTGAGCTGCTATGGTAGACGAACTTAGGGTGCGGCGCCGCCGCTACCGCACCGGCGACGAGGCCCTGGACGCCAAAATCGAGGAGCTGGTCCAGTCCGCGGGACTGGCGGAGGACGCTGACCTGCTTTCCGATATGATCACTGCCTGCTTCCGGCTGGCCCGCGACCGCTCGGACCGGGGCGAGATGAAGCTGGTGAACGCCGCCCTCAAGGAGTTCGCCTACGCCTTCAAGGTGTTCAAGGGGTACCGCAGCTTCCGCAAGGTGAGCATGTTTGGCTCCTCGCGGGCCGGGGCCGATGACCCGAACTACGAGTGCGCCCGTCGCTTCGCCGCCGCCATGGCCGAGCGGGGCTGGATGGTCATCACGGGCGCCGGACCGGGGATCATGGAGGCGGGCCACCAGGGGGCCGGCGCCGAGCTGAGCTTCGGGGCCAACATCCGGCTGCCGCTGGAGAACGAGCCGAACGTGGTCATCGAGGGCGACCCCAAGCTCATCAACTTCAAGTACTTCTTCACCCGCAAGGTGACCTTCCTCAAGGAGTCCGACGCCTTCGCCCTGTTCCCCGGCGGCTTCGGCACCCTGGACGAGGCGTTCGAGCTGCTGACCCTGATGCAGACCGGCAAGAGCGATCTGCACCCGGTGGTGCTTCTGGAGGCCCGGGGCGGCTCGTACTGGGCCGACTGGCGGCGCTTCATCGACGAACACCTGGCCCGCCGTGGCCTCATCTCCAGTGAGGACGTGGACCTGCTACTCATCACCGACAGCATCGAGGCCGCCGTCGCCGAGATCGAGGGCTTCTACCGCAACTACCAGTCCCAGCGCTACGTCGACGGCACCCTGGTGCTGCGGCTGCTGCGGCTGCCAGAGCCAGCGGAGCTGGGCAGGCTGGCCGGCCGGTTCTCAGACATCCTGCGCAAGCCCGGGCTGGCGGTGGTGGAGCCATCGGCGCAGGAGGTGGAGGACAAGGACGCGCTGGACTGCCGGCGCCTCGCCCTCCAGTTCAACCAGAGCAGCTTCGGGCGGCTGCGCCAGCTCATCAACGAGCTGAACCGGTACTGAGCCGCGGTTTCCGGCGTAGCCTCGGGGCGTATGGTCCCAAACAATGGAAATTCGTACCCCGCGCACTGATGGTCATCGCTGAATTAGTGGCTTATCGGGATGATGTCTACCAAGAGGTGTTGCTCCGGTGATCCGGGGCTCACCCTTCGACGGGGCTCAGGGTTCGCGACCAAGCTGGCACGCCGATGGGTGCCCTTCGACGAGCTCAGGGCGAACGGATCGTCGCAGGTAATCGGGCGGCATATAGGGTCTTTCTCCGCGGGTTGAAACCCGCGGCTTCCATCGCAGCTGCAAGGCTTCAGGCCTGCCTTCTTCAAGATGCGGCGGTCCCTTCGACTTCGCTCAGGGCAAGGCTTCTGCTACAATTTGCCCTGCTCCCGTTGGCCACAGAAGGAGGAAGCCGCCATGCTCCAGCGTGTAGACCGGGTACAGCTCGCCGTGCGCGACTGCGCGGCTGCGGCCGACACCTTCGCTGGCATCCTGGGCGCCGAGAGGGTGCGCGAGGACAGCGTGCGCCTGTTGGGGGCGCGTCGGCTGGTGGTCCAGGCCGGAGAGAGCGGGTTCGAGCTGCTGGAGCCCAGCGGCGACGGCCCTGTGGCGCAGCACCTGGAGCGCTGGGGCGAGGGCATTTTCGCGGCCGGCTTCGCCACCGTCGATATGGCCGCCCTCAAGCAGCGGCTAACCGCGAAGGGCGTGCGCTGGGACGAGGAAACCGGCCAGCTGTTCGTCGGGCCGGAGCAGACCCCCGGACTGCGCATGGTCATAAGCCCGCAGGCCGCGCGCCAGCCGCTGGGCCTGATCAAGTGGCTGTACGAGGTGACGAACATCGTGGACGACCACCGGCAGGCGGCGTCGTTCTACGCCGATACGTTGGGGCTGGACAGCGCCAAGTTCGTGCCCATCAGGAGCGGGCGCTACGGCTACGACGGGGCCCTCCTGATGTTCGACCCGCCGACGCGGTTGGACCGGATCGAGCTGGCGCAGATTACGGAGCCTTCGTTGGCCATGGGGCGCTTCGCGGCCAGGCGGGGGCAGTCCATCTACATGTGCTTCGTGGAGACTGATGACGTGCGCGCCATCGTGCGGCGCCTGGAGGAGAGAGGGGCCCGCTTCGCCGCGGCGCCGGACCCGGAGGAGGGGAGCCTGTTCATACATCCCTCCGCGCTGCACGGCGTCCTCATGGGGGTTAGTCGCACCAATATGGCCTGGACCTGGTCGGGCCGGC